>NZ_JBMOWY010000003.1:0-18686 GCF_049310345.1 Stenotrophomonas sp. GZD-301
CTTACTTGCTTTCGCCATTTGTGTGGTTGCGTCTTGTTGGGGGTGGGGGGGGGGGGGGAAAAAAAAAAAAAAAAAAAGGGCCCGAACCGGGCCCTTTTTTTCGTCACCGCAGGGATTACTTGCGGTTGATCGTGGCGTTGCGCTGACCGGTGCTGGCCGATTTCTCGCCGGCGAACGGGTTCAGCTTGCGCACCATCCACGGGTACTTCGGCCACTTGCCCTGCAGCCACGGGTGGTCGGGCTGGTTCAGCTCGAGCACGCGGCGGGCGTCGTCGGCCAGCGGCTTGTTGTCCAGGTGCGTGTAGGCCTCGGCCAGGGTGGCCACGGCGTCGTACTGGAAGGCGCTCTGCGGGTAGGTTTCCAGCAGGTAGTTGGCACGGCCGGCGGCCGACACCCAGGCCTGGCGGCGCAGGTAGTACAGGGCGTTGTCCAGCTCATGCTGGGCGAACACGTCGCGCAGCACGATCATGCGCTGACGGGCGTCGGCGGCATAACGGCTGTTGGGGTAGCGCTCGGTCACGATGGTGAAGTCGGCGTAGGCCTGGCGCGGGGCGGACAGGTCGCGGCGGCTCGGGTCCAGGGACCACACCCGGCGCAGGAACACCGTGTCGCGGTTGCCGTTGGCCAGGCCGCGCAGGTAGTACAGGTAGGCGATGTTGCGGTGGGTCGGGTAGGTGCGGATGAAGCGGTCGATGCTGGACACCGCGTCATCGTGCTTGCCGGCCTTGTACTGGGCATAGGCCGATTCGATCATCGCCTGCTCGGTGTACGGGCCATACGGGTATTGGGCCACCAGGCGGCGGAAGCTGGCCTCGGCACCGCTCCAGTTGCCCCCCTCCATCAATTTGTGGCTCTTCTCATAGAGCTGCTCGGCCGGCAGACCTTCATCCGGATTCTTGCCCTTGGTACCGCGGTGGCAGCCGGTGGCGACGAAGAGCAGCACCAGCATCAGGGCGGCGAGGCGGACGGGCGCGGACAGCAGAACGGAGCGTCGGATCATGGGGTCAGGGCGGGACGCGGCTGGAATACGAAGGGTCGATGATAGCCTAGTGGCCTGTCCTGCGACTGAAAGTGGTCGCCGGGACCCCAAAATTGTCTCCCCGCGTGGTTCCCATGTCCGATACCCCAGCTGAAAACCCCCGTCAGGCCATCGTGCCCGATACCGCCGCCGGCCGCCGCTTCGATGCGGTGGTTGCCGAACTTTTCCCTGAATATTCCCGCTCGCGCCTGACCGAGTGGATCAAATCCGGCGATCTGCTGCTGGATGGCGAGCCCGCCCGCCCGCGCGATCCGGTGCGCGGCGGCGAGGTCGCCAGCCTGCTTGTCGTGCTCGACACCCAGACCCACGCCGAGCCGGAGGACATCCCGCTGGAGGTCCTGTACGAGGACGCGCATGTCTTTGTGATCAACAAGCCGGTCGGGCTGGTGGTCCATCCCGGCGCGGGCAACCCCACCGGCACGCTGGTCAATGCCCTGCTGTTCCGCGACCCGTCGCTGGCGGTCCTGCCGCGTGCGGGCATCGTGCACCGGCTGGACAAGGACACCAGTGGCGTGATGGTCATCGCGCGCACCCTGGAGGCGCAGACCGCGCTGGTGGCGCAGCTGTCCGCGCGCGAGGTGCATCGCCAGTACCTGGCGGTGGTGGTGGGCGCGCTGGTCTCCGGTGGCACCGCGACCGCGGCAATTGACCGCCATCCGCGCGACCGCGTGCGCATGGCCGTGCGCGAGGACGGCAAGGACGCGATCACCCATTACCGCCTGCGTGAGCGCTTCCGCGCGCACACCGCGCTGGAATGCCGCCTGGAAACCGGCCGCACCCACCAGATCCGCGTGCACATGGCGCACCTGCGCCATCCGATCATCGGCGATCAGCTGTACGGCGGCGCGCTGAAGCTGCCAAAGGGCGCCAGCGATGAGCTGGTCGCCGCGCTGCGCGGCTTCAAGCGCCAGGCGCTGCACGCCGAAACGCTGGAGTTCACCCACCCGGTCACCGGCGAGCCGATCCGCAACAGCGCGCCGCCGCCGGCGGACATGCTGGCGCTGATGCACGCCCTGCGCGAAGACAGCAGGCACTTCGCTGAACTGGAGCGCGGGCGCCGCTGATGGATGCCACGCTTCCGGTGCTGCGGGCCGAGTGGCGCGCGCCGCCCGGCGTGCAGGCCCTGACCACCCTGCGCTACGGCGCAGGCGGGTCGGTGGCGCCGTTCGACCAGTTCAACATGGGCAACCGGTACGCCGCCGACGGCGACGACCCGGCGCAGGTGCAGCGCAACCGCGACCTGCTCCAGGCCGGTCTGGCATTGCCTTCGGCCCCGCATTGGCTGCGCCAGGTGCATGGCACCGGGGTGCTGCGTTTCGACGCGCCGCCGACCGCCAGCGGCATCGACACCGAACCCACCGCCGATGCGGCGGTGACGTCGGCCGTGGGCGTGGTCCTGGCCATCCTCACCGCCGATTGCCTGCCGGTGGTGTTCGCCGCGCGCGACGGCAGCGAGATCGGCGCCGCGCATGCGGGCTGGCGTGGTCTGGCCGATGGCATGCTCGAAGCCACGGTGGCCGCCATGCGCACCCCACCGTCACAGCTGCAGGCATGGCTTGGGCCGGCCGCCGGCCCGGACCTGTACGAGGTGGGGGAAGACGTGTTCGCCGCCTTCGTGGCGCACGCGGCCGAGGCGACGAGCGCCTTCCAGCCGACCCGTCCCGGCCACTGGCGGGTGGACCTGTACGCGCTGGCCCGGCAACGCCTGCTCGCCGCCGGGTTGGACCCGGCCTCGATCAGCGGCGGTACCCAGTGCACCCTGGCTGCGCCGGACCGCTACTTCTCGCACCGCCGCGATCGCCGCACCGGCCGCATGGCCACGCTGGTATGGCGGGGGTAATCGTCTTCGACGGCGTCTGCGCACTGTGCAGCCGCTGGGTGCGCTTCCTGCTGCGTTTCGACCGGCAGCAGCGCTACTGCTTTGCCGCGATGCAGGGCACGCACGGGCGCGCCCTGCTGCGGGAGCATGGGCTGGACCCCGACGACCCGCTGTCGTTTCTGCTGCTGGAGGACGGCCGCGCCTGGACCGATACCGATGCCATCGTGCGGGTCCTGGTCGGGCTGGGGGGGCCGTGGCGGCTGGCGGCCGTGCTGCGCGCGGTGCCGCGCCCGCTGCGTGATCGCGCCTACCGGGCGCTGGCACGCAACCGCTACCGCTGGTTCGGCCGCCACGACAGCTGCTTCCTGCCGAGCGCGGAGCAGGCGCGGCGCTTCCTGGCGTGAGCGCCGCGCCGGCCGCTCAGCGCAGCAGCCGGTAGACCACCCGGCGGTTCTGCGCGCGGCCGGCCTCGCTGCGGTTGTCGGCGATCGGGTCGTCGGCACCGTGCCCGGTTGCGTCCAGCATGCCCACCGGCACATCCAGCAGGTGCAGTGCAAGCACCAGCGACTCGGCGCGCTGCTGGCTCAGTGCGCGCTTGGCGGCGGCATCGCCGTGGCCGTCGGTATGCACACCAACCTCCACCCGGGTGCCGGCGGGCATCTGGCGCATTGCCGCGGCGGTGGCGTGCAGGGTATCGAGCGAGTCGCCGGTGAGTGCCGTCGCGTCGGCCTGGAACTTGACCACGGTCTGGTTGAGCGCGCCCACCACCGCGTCGGGCGTGGCGTCGGGCGGCAGCGCGTGCAGGGCGGCGATGCCCGGCGTCCAGAGTCCGCGCACGTCGAACGCACCGAAGTGATCGCGCAGCACCCGGGTGACACCCAGCCGGTCCTGCTCGGTCAGCGCACGGCTGTCCACGCGGATGCGCTCGCCCTCCAGATCGATCCGCAGGCCGGGGGCGAGCAGGGCGGGCAGATGGGCGACCAGCCGGTCTTCCCAGCGCGGTGGACGTGTTCCGCCATCCACCTGCAACTGGCCCCGAACGTTGCCCGCGCCGTACACGCGTACCAGCGCATTCCATATCCGGCGCTGGTCGGCGGCGCGTGGCAGCCGGCCGTCCACCCGCACGTGGTCGCCGTCGACCACCAGTGACAACCGCGCGTCCGCCACCGGGGCCGCCCGCGTGGCGGCCGTGTCCTGCGGCGTCGCGCGGGTGACCAGGTACAGCCAGCTGGTGGCCACGATCAGGGACACACCGATCAGACAGGCCAGGGTGCTGCGCACGGCCACCCCGCGCACGGCCTGGCCCGCCGCGCTGCCGGCATGGGGCGCAAGGCGGCGGGTGCGCATCGCCGGCGGCGTGCCCTCGGTGGTGGTCAGCAGGTCAACCAGCGGCGGCAGCAGCTCGGCGACGATGACGGCGAAGATGCCGGGTGGAAAGCCGGCGCGGCGTGCCAGGCGTGCCAGGTCCTCGCGGCCGATGGCGCGCTCGACCTCGCTGGCCACGATCGGCTGCTCGTCGCCGCGGCACCAGCCGTGGAACAGGGCGCCCACCCCGGCGCGTTCGAACTGGTCGCCCAGCCCAGCCAGCCCGTCTTCGCGGGTGGCGATGTAGGCGGTCAACACCGTTACCACGCTGCGTGCGCGGTAGCCCAGGCCAAGCCGGGAGGCGGCATCTTCGATCAAGCGGTCAAGCGATGACATGTTTTCAAATCCCCAGTTGAAAAGACCGTGCGCATCACGGCGCACGTGCCTGGCCCACGCCTTGTCGGTGGGCTCTGGGGGCGTCAATGTCGTCAGTCGCTGTCAATGGCGAATGAGAATTCGCAAGAAACGGCTGCGGAAAGTTGCGTTTGCACAGATCCATATGTGCCGTCTATCGCTTCACCGGCTTGGGCCAGCACGGTCCGTCCGCCGCTGCGTGCCGAAGACGACACTGGCACACGCCGCCACGTCACGCGCGCGGATGCGGGCCGCTGCAAGGCTGAAAATGAGCCGAAAACGACGGCGCTGCGCATGCCGGGCGCCGCGCGTCAGGTGCTTTCCAGCGTCTCCAGATAGGTCTGCCGCCAGTGATTGATGTCGTAGGTGCGCAGGTGATCCATCATCGCCTGCCAACGCTCCACGCGTTTGCGCAGCGGCATGGTGGCGGCCGTGGCGATGGCATCTGCCACGCCATCGAGATCGTGTGGATTGACCAGCAGCGCCTGCTTCAGCTCGTCGGCCGCGCCGGCCAGCAGTGACAGCACCAGTACGCCGGGATTCTCCGGGTCCTGCGAGGCCACGTACTCCTTGGCCACCAGGTTCATGCCGTCGCGTAGCGGGGTGACCAGACCCACGGCGGCCGCCCGGTAGAAGCCGGTCAGGGTAGCGTGGGTGAAGTTCTGGTTGACGTAGCGCAGCGGCGTCCAGTCCGGCGCCGCGTGGCCGCCGTTGATGTGGCCGGCGATCTGTTCGAGCTGGCCGCGCAGCTGCCGGTACTCGTTGACGTCGCCGCGCGAGACCGGTGCGATCTGCAGGTAGGTCAGGCTGCCGCGCTGGTCGGGGTGGCGTTCGAGGTAGCGCTCGAAGCCGAGGAAGCGCTCGGGCAGGCCCTTGGAGTAGTCCAGCCGGTCCACGCCAATGGCCAGCTGGCGGTCGCCCAGGCTGTTGCGCAGATCGCGCACCGCCGGCTTGTTGGCGCCGGCCCTGGCCTGGCGTGCGATGTGGTCGGTATCTATGCCGATCGGGAACGCTGCCGCGCGGAAGCGCCGCCCGCCGGGGGCTTCCAGTTCGCCATCGCCCACCACGCGCCCGCCGCCGAACAGGCGCACGTAGGACTGGAAGCGGTCGGCGTCGCGCTGGGTCTGGAAGCCCACCAGATCGTAGGCATACAGGCTCGAGAACAGGCGCAGGTGATCCGGCATGGCCTGCAGCAGGTCGGCCGAGGGCATCGGCACGTGCAGGAAGAAGCCGATGCGGCAGCCGATGCCGCGCTCGCGCAGCAGCGACGCCAACGGGATCAGGTGGTAGTCGTGGATCCACACGATGTCGTCGTCGCGCAGCAGCGGCGCCAGCTTGTCGGCGAACAGCGCGTTGACCCGCCGGTAGGTTTCGCGGGTGGCGCGGTCGTAGTCCACCAGGTCCAGGCGGAAGTGCAGCAGCGGCCACAGCGTGCGGTTGGCGAAGCCGTTGTAGTAGCCGTCCACATCGCGCTTGTTGAGGTCCATCGTGACGTAGCGGATGTCGCCGTCCACCTGTTCGTGGAGGGCGCCGCTGGTGTCGCGCACCGCTTTGCCGCTCCAGCCGAACCAGACGCCCCCGCGTTCCTTGAGCGCGGCCAGCAGGCCCACGGCCAGGCCGCCGGCGCGGGTTTCGCCGGGCACCGCGACCCGGTTGGACACCACCACCAGCCGGCTCATGACGCCTCCTGCCAGCTGCGCGACAGGCGCATCGCCGCCGTCACCAGCCCCACATGCGAGTACGTCTGTGGGAAGTTGCCCCACGCTTCGCCGCTGTCGAACGCAAGGTCCTCGGACAGCAGGCCGAGGTGGTTGCGCCGGGCCAGCAGCATCTCGAACATGTCGCGCGCTTCGTCCATGCGGCCGATCGCGGCCAGCGCGTCGATGTACCAGAACGTGCAGATGGTGAAGCTGGTTTCCGGCTCGCCGAAGTCGTCCGGCGCCACGTAGCGGTACAGCGCGTCGCCGTGCTTGAGATCGCGGCCGATCGCTTCGACCGTGGCCACGAAGCGTGCGTCATGCGCATCGATGAAGCCGATGTCGGCCAGCAGCAGCAGCGAGGCGTCCAGGCGGTGGCCGCCGTAGGTGTCGGTGAAGTGGCCCCGCTCCTCGCTCCAGGCCTCGGCCAGGATGCGCGCGTGGATGGTGTCGGCACGGTCGCGCCAGTACGCCGCGCGATCATCCAGCTTCAGCCGCACGGCGATCTTGCACAGCCGGTCGCACGCGGCCCAGCACATCGCACTGGTATAGGTGTGGACTTCGGTGCGGCCGCGGAACTCCCACAGCCCGGCATCGGGAACATCGTGCAGCGCGAAGGCCTGTTCGCCGAGCGGTTCCAGGCGCGCGAAGGTGTGTGCGTCGCCCGGGTCCTGCAGGCGGCGGTCGAAGAACAGCTGGGTGGAGGCCAGCACCACGCTGCCGTACACATCGTGCTGGCGCTGCACCCAGGCCAGATTGCCGCGCCGCACCGGGCCCATGCCGCGGTAGCCGGAGAGCGAGGGCACTTCGTCTTCGTCCAGTTTGGCCTCGAAACCGATGCCGTACAGCGGTTGCAGGCTGCCGTCGGCGGTGGCGAGGTTGAAGATGTAGCCGAGGAACTGCTCCATCGTCCGGGTGGCGCCGAGGCGGTTGAGCGCACGCACCACGAAGGCGGCGTCGCGCAGCCAGCAGTACCGGTAGTCCCAGTTGCGGATGCTGCCCGGTGCCTCCGGAATGGAGGTGGTCATTGCCGCGATGATCGCGCCACTGTCCTCGTACTGGCACAGCTTGAGCGTGATCGCGCTGCGGATCACCGCGTCCTGCCACTCCAGCGGAATGGACAGGTAGCGCACCCATTCGCGCCAGTAGTCGCGGGTACGCTGGAAGGCGTCCTGCACATAGCCGCTGAGCGAGCGGTCCAGCGATTCGTCCACGCCCAGCACCAGGTGCACCGGGTGGTTGAGCGTGAACGGCAGGCCGTCGCGCACGAAGCGCACCGGTACATCGGTGGTGAGCCGAAGAATGTGGTCGGGCAGGATCCAGCGGATGTGGTTGCTGCCCCAGGTGGCGTCGGGGACGCGGGCGCCCCAGTCGGCCAGCGGGCGCGCGCGCACGATGATGCGCGGGTTGCCGGCCAGCGGGCGCACCTGGCGGATCAGGCTGACCGGCCGGTAGAAGCGGTCGTTCTGGCGCCAGCGCGGCGCGAAGTCGATGATCTCCAGCGCGCCACCGTGCTTGTCGTGCAGCACGGTGCGCAGGATGGCGGTGTTGGTCAGGTAGGTCTGTTCGCTGCCGACCAGGTCTTCCAGTTCGATGGCGAAGTCGCCGCCGGTCTGCTGGTTCGGTTCGAGCAGGGCGCAGAACGTCGGGTCGCCATCGAAGGTGGGGAGGCAGCTCCAGACCACGCGGGCGTGCTTGTCGATCAATGCGCCGAAGCTGCCATTGCCAACAACGCCCAGGTCCAGGGTGGGCACGGTGTCACTACTCATGTCATCAACGTCTCGGGTCGGGCCGGCGCAGGGCGCCGGGGGCAGCCGCGATGCTCAGTACGCGTTCTCGCGCAACCAGGCATGCACGGCGCGGATATGCGGCAGCGCGAACACCGCCGCGCTGGGCTCGCGTCCACCAACCAGCACGCTCCAGCCGTGCAGGTCGTTGGCGGCACCAAAGCCGTACTCGTCGGTGAGGTCGTCACCGAGGAACACCGGCAGCCGGTCGCGGAACGGCGGTGCCAGCATCAGCCGGCGCAGGGCGCGGCCCTTGTCGCTGCCTTCGGGAACGAATTCAACGACGTGGTCGCCCGGCTGCAGCCGGTAGCCGGCGTGGCCGCGGATGTGGCGCTCGGCGAAGGCGCGCACGTCGGGCGCGGCATGCGGTGCGCCGCGCCAGTGCAGTGCGAGGCTCTGGCCCTTGTCCTCGACCAGAACACCGGGCGTGCCGTGGGCAAAGCGCATCGCCTGCTGATGGAGCGCATGCAGCCATTCGCCGGTATCGGTGCCGGGTGTGGCGGCGTCCACGCGGCCATCGCCGTGGCGCAGTTCGTGGCCGTGCAGGCCTGCCGCCGGCAGGTGCAGTGGGGCGAACAGCCGGTCGAGTTGATCCAGCGGCCGGCCGCTGATCAGCGCGACCGCGCCTTCAAGGCGGTCGCTGATGCGCCCGATGGCCTCGCGGATGTCCGGCAGCAGCTGCACCGCCTCGGGGTCATCGGCGAATTCGATGAGGGTGCCATCCACGTCCAGGAACAGCGCACAGGCATCGTCCAGCAGTGGCGGCGGCGGACGTTGGGGGAAGTCGTTGGCCATGCGGGCCAACATGCCAGCGTGGATGTGATCGCCAGGTAATGGCAATCACATCCACCGTCGTGGCGGCCGCTGGCCGGCAACAACAATCACCGTAGTGCCGGCCGCTGGCCGGCAACAACAATCACCGTAGTGCCGGCCGCTGGCCGGCAACCACAATCAATGTAGTGCCGGCCGCTGGCCGGCAATCCGGTCTCCGGTCAGAACGTATACCGCACGCGCCCGTAGAAATACGCGCCATTGCTGCCGATCGGCGACAGCACGTCATACGGCAGGTTGCCGAAATAGTAGATGTCGTCGTTGGAAGGATCGGAGTAGTTGTCGGTCAGGTTCTGCCCGCCCACCGCTACGCTCCACTGCGGCGTGATTTTGAACTCCACTTCGGCATCCAGCTGCCACTCGGCACCGTAGGTCTGGCGCGGAATGTAGCCATCACCGAAGTTGAACACACGGGTGACGCTGCCGTAACGGTTGACCCGGCTGCTCAGCGACCAGCGGTCGTTGGCCCAGCTGGCGGCCAGTGCCGCACGGGTGCGCGGGGTGGCGTCGGTCAGCGTATTGGTCTCTTCCACGCCGAACAGAACGTAGTCCGGATCCAGCGCGCGCAGGCTGGCGGGCGTGGCCAGAACGTTCTTCAGGGTCGTCTTGGTGTAGGCGTAGGTCCCGGTCAGCACCAGCTCGCCATTGCCGAGCGACTGCCGCCAGTTGCTCACCAGTTCCGCGCCGCGGGTGCGGGTGTCGGCAGCGTTGACGAAGAAGCTGGCGCTCTGCAGGCCGGCAACGCCGAACTGCTGCTGCACGTAGTCGGTCAGCGCATCGCCGGTGATGCTCTCGGACAGCGCGATGCGGTCGTCGATATCGATCTGGAAGAAGTCCAGCGAGACGTCGAAGTGATCGCCGATGCGGCTGGTGAAGCCCAGGCTGGTGTTGAGCGACTTCTCCGGCTTCAGATCGCGGGCGCCCAGTCCGCGCGCGATCGGGTTGTTGACCGACAGCACCCGGCCCTGCACCAGCTGGCCGGCGGCGTTGTAGCCGGTGGAGGTGGATTCATAGCCGATCTGCGCGAGCGACGGCGCACGGAAGTTGTTGGAAACCGCGCCGCGCAACGCGAACGCCGGGGTGAATTCGTAGCGCAGGCCGAGCTTGCCGGTGAGCTCGCCGCCGTAGTCGTCGCTGTGTTCGTAGCGTGCGGCCAGGTCGCTGGAGAAATGCTCGCCGAACTGGCTGGACAGGCTGGCATAGGCGCTGGCCACGTCGCGGGTCAGCGACGTGGCGTCCTGCGGGGTCAAGCCGCCGCCGGCCTGCGAGCCGGTCGGGCGATCGGTGTACGGGCCGGCCGCATAGCTGCTCGGGTCGCCGGGGCGGGTCTGGTAGTGGTCGCGGCGTGCTTCCACGCCAAGGCCAAGACTGTGGGTGATGCTGTCACCCTGCTCGAACACCCGCCCCAGGTCGAGGTTGGCCACGGTCAGTTCGTTGCGGTAGTCGCCGGTCTTGAACCGGGTGGGGCTGGTTGGGCCGAGCGAGGCGTTGAGCGAGTTGCGCAGGCGGTAGGTGAAGCTGTTGCTGCCGTAGTCCAGGCTGGCGTCGTAGTTCCACTCGCCCCACTGGCCGCGTGCACCGGCCACGGCCTGCACGTCGCGGTTCTCGCCTTCGGAAATCGGGCGATAGCCGTTGGGATACACCTGTGCCCAGTTGGCGTCGCTGTCCGGATAGCGGAAGTAGTTGGCGCCTTCGCTGTCGCGCTGGTTGAAGGTGCTGAAGAAGTAGAACTTGGACGTCTGCCCGAACGGCAGCTCGGTGTTGATCCAGGCGTTGAGGTCCTTGGTGTGGCCGTCGCCCAGCACGTAGTTGCGCTTGCCCTGCAGCGCCAGGTTGGTGGCGCTCTGGTCCCACGGCGGGATCTGGTCGAAGCCGGCGCGGTTGGTGCCTTCGTGGTTCTTCAGTTCCAGGCCCACGCGCAGGAAACCGCCGTCCTCGCCCAGCGCGGTGCCGACCTTGGCGCTGAGATAGCTGGTCTGGCCGTCGGTGAGGGTGCGGTCGATCGGCTTGAGGTCGGTGTGATTGGCACCGAAACTGGCTTCGATCGTGCCGCCGTCGGCGCCGTCGTCGAGGATCACGTTGATCACCCCGGCCACCGCGTCCGAGCCGTACAGGGCACCGGCACCGTCGCGCAGCACTTCGATGCGTTTGATCGCGCTGACCGGGATGGCATTGAAGTCCACCGGCGTGGTGCCCTTGCCGATCTTGCTGTCGGTGTTGACCAGCGCGCTGCTGTGGCGGCGCTTGCCGTTCACCAGCACCAGCACCTGGTCCGGCGACAGGCCGCGCAGCTGGGCGGCGCGGATATGGTCGGCACCGCCGGAGTTGGACTGGCGCGGGAAGTTGAACGAGGGCAGCAGTGCCTGCAGGGCGCTGCCCAGTTCGCCGTTGACCACGCCGGCCTTGCGGATGTCCTCGGCGGTGAGCACGTCCACTGGCGAGGTGGACTCCAGCACCGTGCGGTCCACCGCACGGGTGCCGGTGACGATCACCGTGTCCAGGGTGGTGGCGGAGCCGGGCGCGTCCTGCGCGGTTGCGTCCTGGGCGAGCAGGGGGGAGGAGAGGACGAGCGCGATGGCAAGGCCAAGGCGCGACGCGGACGGACGGGACATGCGGACTCCGGCAGGACGACGAGGGGGAGGGGGGGAGGAGAGGAGGCTGGCGTTGCCGGCCAAGGGCTGGCACTACCAATCCATCCGGATGAAGCGATATATTATCTTGGCGTGATGACCCCGTGTGATGCAAGTCCCATCACATGCGGGCATCAGCTGATTGCCGACGGTGATCTGCGCGGGAACCGGATGTCCTGCACGCTTCTTCCCCTGCACGCCCTGTTTTCTGGAGTTTTCCCAATGAAGTCCCATGCCCTTCTGCTCGCCCTGGTCCTGGCGGCCAGCGGCTGTGCCACCGCCGCTCCCGCCGCCAAGCCGGCTGCGCCCACCCCGGCCACCGCCACCCTGCAGGGGGACGCCGCGCGACCCGATGCCGCCGCCGGCTGGGTGCGCAGCGAGCTGTACTTCGGCGTGGGCGAGGAAAGCGGCGCCTCCGAGCGCAAACAGACCGATGCGATCAGCGAGGCGCAGTGGCGCGACTTCCTGGACAAGCAGGTCACCCCGCGCTTCCCGGATGGCCTGACCGTGTTCGATGCCTACGGCCAGTGGCTGTTCCGCGGCGCCGCCGAGCCCAATCGCCTGCGCACCAAGGTGCTGGTGGTGCTGCACGAGAACACCCCGCAGCGCCGTGCCGACATCGAGGCGATCCGTCTGGCGTGGAAGCAGGCCACCGGTCACCAGTCGGTGTTGTGGGCCCAGCAGGCGGTTGACGTATCGTTCTGATCCAGGGCGCCACCGTGGCGCTGCGGGGAACCGGAATGAAGCACATGGATGGACGGCGGCTGGCACTGATGTTGGCGTTGGCAGCACCGGGCGCGCACGCGCAGGCGACGGGCCAGGACACGCTGCGCGCCGAGGTCGCCGCTGGCGTGTGGCTGCAGGCGCAGGTGCAGGAGGGCGGCGACATCGCGGTCGAGCTCGCGCCGTCGGGCACGCGGCAACGGCTGCCGGGTGCGCCCGACGTGGATGGGCAGTCGCGCCTGTCTGCCGAGGACGTCGATTTCGACGGCCGGCCGGAACTGGTCGCGCGCGCGTCGGTCGGCATGGTCAACGAGGCGGTGGTGGTGTACCGCTTCGATCCGCGCCAGGGACGGATGCAGGCGCTGGAGGCAACGCCGCATGACGATGCGCAATGCGGCGGCCTGATGGGGCTGGTGGTGGATGCGCCGAACCGCACGTTGAGCAGCAGCTGCCGCAGCGGCCCGGTGTGGTACGTCGACCAGTACCGTTACGACGGGCCGCGTCTGTACCTGTACCGTGCGCTGCGGTTCATCCACGGCAGCGATGCGTTCGAGCAGGTGCTGTTCGTCAAGCAGACCGCGGACACCGGCCCGTTCGCGGTGTGGAGCACCTTCGATGCGCAGGGGGCGGTGGTGGAGACGGCGATCGGCGATGGCCTGGTGACGCCGGCGCCCACCGGCCGCCTGTCGCCATTCAGCGGCACGGTGGTGCCGGCGCGGCTGCCGTTGCATACCCGGCCGGGGGATGCGCGCACCACGCGCTATCTGGTCCGGGATGACCGCGTGGAAATGCTGGACGAGCGCGATGGCTGGGTAAAGGTGCGCTACCACAACCCGACCCGGGGCGATGTGCTGGGATGGGTGAACGCGATGCCGTGACTGCACGCAAGCCCACATGGGTGTCACCTGCCGGGGTCTAGGCTGATGGTTCCCCCTTGTAGTGGATGTCCGTCATGAGCAAGCGCGTTGCCGAGATCGTGGTTGAAACCCTGCAGGCCGCCGGTGTCCGTCACTGTTACGGCATCGTCGGCGACACCCTCAACCACGTCACCGATGCCATCCACCGCAGCGACATCGACTGGGTGCACATGCGCCATGAAGAGGTCGCCGCGTTCGCGGCCGGTGCCGAGTCGCTGATCAGCGGCCGGCTCACCGCCTGTGCCGGCTCCTGCGGGCCGGGCGGGCTGCATTTCATCAACGGCATCTTCGAGAGCAACCGCAATCGCGCGCCGATGGTGCTGATCGCCAGCCAGGTGGTCACCCCCGAGCTGGGCATGGAGTTCCCGCAGGAAGTCGATTTCAAATCCGTGTACGCCAGTTGCAGCGTGTTCTGCGAGCAGGTGTACAGCCCGCAGCAGGCGCGACGGGTGGTCACGTTGGCCTGCCAGGCGGCGATCAGCCGGCGCGGTGTGGCGGTGGTGATCCTGCCGGCCGACATCAGCGAGGCGGAGGTCAAGCACGACCCGCCGTTCTCGGTGCATTACACCCAGCCGGTGCTGCGTCCCGGCGATGACGAGCTGCAGCGCATCGCCGCACTGATCGGCGAGGGCAAGCGGATCGGCATCTATGCGGGGGCCGGCTGCGAGCACGCGCACGACCTGCTGGTGGCGCTGGGCGAGCGGCTCAAGGCGCCGATCGCGCACACCTCGCGCGCCAAGGACTTCGTGGAGTACGACAACCCGTACAACATGGGCATGACCGGCATCTTCGGCATCGAGTCGGGCTACCACACGCTGATGGCCTGCGACACGCTGCTGCTGCTCGGCGCGGACTTCGCGTGGGGCCAGTACTACCCGGACAAGGCCACGCTGATCCAGGTGGACCGCGACGGCAGCCACCTGGGGCGTCGCCATCCGGTCGACGTGGGCGTGGTCGGCGACATCGGTCCCACCCTGCAGGCCTTGTTGCCGCTGCTGCCCGAACGTGACGACCGCAGCTTCCTGGACGAGTGCATTGGCCACCGCGACAAAGCGCTGGCCACGCGGGCCAAGGAAGAGGAACCCGGCGAGGGCACGCTGATCCATCCGCAGCACCTCACGGCGTTGATCGACCGGCACGCCAGCGACGATGCGCTGTTCACCGCCGACGGCGGCTCGCCGATGGTGTGGATCCTGCGCCACATCCGCGTCAACGGCCGCCGCCGCACCCTGACCAGCCTGCTGCACGGCACGATGGCCAACGCGATGCCGCAGGCACTGGGCCTGCAGAAGGCCTATCCGGGCCGGCAGGTGATCTCGCTGTCCGGCGATGGCGGCATCGCGATGCTGCTCGGTGACCTGCTCACCGCCGTGCAGGAAAACCTGCCGATCAAGGTGGTGGTCTACAACAACAGCTCGCTGAATTTCGTCGAGCTGGAGCAGAAGGTCGAGGGCCTGCTGGACAACTACACCGACCTGAAGAACCCCGATTTCGGCCGGCTGGCCGAGGTGATCGGGTTCTACGGCCGCACCGTGACCCGCTCGGAGGACCTGGAGCAGGCGGTACAGGACGTGCTGGCGCACCCGGGTCCGGCGCTGCTGGACGTGCACACCAGCCCGACCGAGCTGGTGATGCCGCCGCAGGTGGAAGCCAAACAGGTGGCCGGCACCGCGCTGTATGCCGCCAAGGCACTGCTGAGCGGGCGGGTGAGCGATGTGCGTGACCTGCTGGCGAACAACTTCCTCAACAAGCCCTGAGGCCCGCGGCGGGCGTCACCACCAACGGTGGTGACCTACCGGGCAGGCCCTTGCCGGGTGGGTCCCGACCGTTGGTCGGGACGGCGCGGGTCGGCCGCCAACAGCGTCGGACGCACCCAGGTAGCGCCGGCCGCTGGCCGGCTCCCGATACCGTCGGACGGATGCCATCGCCGCCTGGATCACGCGTACACCCCGGCGTTCCACCCATGCACCTGTTAACGGGGGGCGCGTAGCCCTACCATCGGCTACCCCCCACCTGCAGGCCCCCACATGCCCGCTTCCGCTCCGGTCCGCTCCGGACCGACCCGCTGGTTCGTCGCCGGCGATCTCAATGGTTTCTTCGGCCTGGTGGTCGACAATCTGTCGATCCTGGGTTTCATCGCAATGGCGCTGGTCGGCATCTTCCAGTTCCCGGCCGACGTGGTGTTCGGCCGCATGTTCCCGGGGACCGCCTTCGGCGTGCTCGTCGGCAACGTGCTGTACACCTGGATGGCGCGGCGGCTGGCGGCACGCACCGGGCGCGACGACGTCACCGCGATGCCGCTCGGCCTGGATGCGCCGACCAGCATCGGCATGGCGCTGCTGGTGCTCGGTCCGGCGTTCCTGGCGTTCAAGGCGCAGGGCCTGGCGCCGCACGACGCGGCGATCGCCACCTGGCAGCTGGGCATGGCCTCGCTGGTGATCATGGGCGTGCTCAAGGTCATCCTGTCGTTCTTCGGCGAGGCGGTGACCCGCGCGCTGCCCCGCGCGTCGCTGCTGGGGTCCATCGCCGGCATCGCGATCGTGCTGATGGGCTTCCTGCCGTTGCTGGAAACGCTGCGCTCGCCGATCGTCGGCTTCGTCACCCTGGGCTTGTTGCTGTACGTGCTGATCGCCAAGCGCCGCCTGCCGATCCGCGCGCCGGGCGTGCTGGTGGCCTTCGTGTTCGGCACGATTCTCTACTACGGCCTCGGTCTGGCCGGGCTGGGCGCGCCGGGCTTCCATGTGCCCGAGTGGACCCCGCCGCAGATCGTGATGCCGTGGCCCACGCTCGGCTTCATCGATGGCCTGCCCACCGCACTGACCTACCTGCCGCTGCTGCTGCCGTTCGGCCTGCTGATGGTGGTGGGCGGCATCAACGTCTCCGAGAGCGCGCGCGCGGCCGGTGACGACTACCGTACCCGCGACATCCTGCTGGTCGAAGCCGTGGCCACCCTCGTGGCCGGTTTCTGCGGCGGTGTGGCGCAGACCACGCCGTACATCGGCCAGCCCGCTTACAAGCACATGGGCGCGCGCAGCGGCTACACCCTGCTGACCGGTCTGTTTGTGGGTGTCGGCGGCATGCTCGGGGTGATCTCCGGGCTGGTGCAGTGGCTGCCACTGGCGGTGCTGGCGCCGATCATCGTCTACGTGGCCATCGACATCACCACCCAGGCCTTCCAGGCCACGCCGCGCGAACACGCCGGGGCGATGGTGCTGGGCTTCCTGCCGTCGGTGGCCTACCTGCTGGCGATCAAGGCACCGGGCTGGATCGCGCCGGAACAGCTGGCGGCGATGACCACCACGCTGGACGGGCATGGCCTGCCGGAACTGGCGGTGATCTTCACCCTGGGCAACGGCTTCATCATCACCTCGATGCTGTGGATCGCCGCCGTGGTGGCGATGATCGACGGCAGACTGCTGCGCGCGTCGGCGTTCCTGCTGGTGGCGGCGGCGCTGACCCTGTTCGGCCTGATCCACTCGGTGGACCCGCGCGGCGGCATCTACCTGCCGTGGCAGCTTGCCGGGCTGCCGAAGATCATCAGCTGGCAGTTCGCCGGGGCGTATGTGGCGTTGGCGGGCTTGCTGGCGCTGTTGTCGCTGCAGAAGGATCCGGGGCGTCACGACCAACGGTCGTGACCCACCCTTTCAGTCGCCATCCAACTCGGGGTAATGGCGGAAGATGCCGTTGGTGTTGAACGCCAGGCGGCGCCCGGAGGCGAGGTAGGCCGCAATGTTCGGGCGTCGCTCCACCCGTTCCTGCAGGGCACGCAGCAGCGGCAGCGACGGCCACAGCGACTGCATGCGGCGCGGGAACATGTAGTCCAGGCCGGACAGCAGCTGGAACAGCGACAGATCCACGTAGGAATGCTCGCGCAGCGGATGCCGGCCGCCGTTGTGTTTGAGCACGTTCTCGAAATAGCCCAGGAACTTGGGCAGGCGCTCGGCGCGCATCGTGTCCGCGCGGGCCTTGGCCTCGCGGGTCTGGTCTTCGTAGTACTGCGAGGCGGCGATCGGGTGATGGGTGTCGTGCACTTCGGCGACCAGGTCGGCGATGGTCGCCTGCAGCTGCAGTGCCTGTTGCCGGCGTGAAGCGGCATCGGGCACCAGCCCGAGTTCGGGGGCGAGCAGGTCGAGGATCGCCGCCACCTGCGCGATCACCTGCTTGCCGGTCCGCACGAACGGCGGCGCAAACGGCTGCAGGCCGTCCACCTTGCCGTCCAGGAACGGCTGCATCACCGCATCGCCGTGCACGCGGGCCATGTCGGTGTAGGCCGCGCCCGCATCTTCCAGCGCCAGCCGGATGAACTCGCCACGGCCCTGGATGCCGGTCCAGTAATACAGCTCGTAATGCATGGGGGTACTCCGCAGTGCCAGCCTGCAGCTTCGACGCTGGGGCCGAAAGCGGGTGTGATCGCCGCGTCACAGCGTCTGCAGGAAGGCCTGGATCGCCTGCAGCTCGTCGCGCTGCAGCTGCAGCGGCTGCAGCTGTGGGTCCGGCGCGGGGAACGGGCCGTGAACGTCGCTGCCCGCGCGCGGGCGTGGCCTGCCGCCGCCCACGTTGTAGAACAGCAGCACGGCATCCAGCCGGGCGATCGCCCCGTTGTGCATGTAAGGCGCGGTGCGTGCCACGCCGCGCAGCGACGGCGTGCGGAAGCGGCCACTGTCGGCAGGGTCGCCGGTGATCTCGTAGCGCCCCAGATCCTGGCGCCTGCCGCCGTGGAAGTGCAGGCCGAGATTGTGGAACCCGTTGTCGGTCAGCGCCGGTCCGCTGTGGCAGTTCATGCAGCGGGCGCGCGTGCGGAACAGATGCAGGCCCTGCAGCTGCTGGTCGTCGAGCTGGTCGTGCCGACCGGAAACGAACCGGTCGAAGCGCGCGGGTGTCGGTGCCAGGCTGCGTTCGAACGCGGCAATGGCCTGGGCGAGCTGCCGGGTATCGATGCGGTCGTCGCCAAACACCGCCGCGAACGCGCGCCGGTAGCCGGGATCGTCGCGCAGCCGGGCGGCGGCCGCGTCGGCGCTGAAGGCCATCTCCTTGGGGTCGGCGATCGGCAGCAGGGCCTGGTCTTCCAGCGTGGCGGCGCGGCCATCCCAGAACAGCGGCTGCAGGTGGCCGCTCATGGCCACGCTGGGCGCGTTGCGGCGGCCGGGCTGGCGGTCGTGCCCGAACGACACGCGGCGGCCATCGGCAAAGGCGAGGTCGCGTTCGTGGCAACTCGCGCAGGCAATCTGCCCGGAGCGCGACAGCCTTGGGTCGTCGAACAGGCGCCTGCCCAGCGCCACCTTGGCCGGCGTGGTGGGGTTGTCCGGCGGCGCCACGATGGCGGGCAGTGGGCCCAGTTCCTGCCAGGCCACGCCGGCATCCACCTGCGGCGCCGGCCACTGTGTGCGTGGCCGGGCGTAGGCCTGGCGCAGGCACGCCGGTGTCGGCAGCGTGCCTGCGGTGGCGAGCTGCCGGCGGCAGTCGTCGTCGATGGCCGGCAGCTCCACCGGCGCGGCGCGGCTGCCACCCAGCAGCGCGCCGCCGA
>NZ_JBMOWY010000004.1:0-18403 GCF_049310345.1 Stenotrophomonas sp. GZD-301
GGCGGCGTTTTTCGTTGGTGCCCGGAGTCTCCGGTGGTGCGTCATGTCTGCCACCAACCACCCCCCCCCAGACCAGCGTCGCCAGCAGCAGGTGCCGGGCCGGGGTCAGAACGTGTAGCCCAGTTCCAGCCAGAAGCTGCGGCCGGGCTCGTAGTAGGCGGTGCCGGCGACGCCGCTGGTCAGGTTGCTGCGGTTGAGCACGTTCTGCGCCTCCACCCGCACATACGCCTCCTGGTCGCGCAGCAGCGCACGGCGATACTCGACCGACGCATCCCAGGTCCAGGTGCCGGAGAACTGCTGCCGCGTCAGGTTGGGCACCGACACACCGTCGATGGTCTCGGGGCGTCCGGTGGCAATGCCCTGGTAGCCGGCGCGGTAGCTGAAACTGTTGTTCCAGGTCAGCCCGAGCGCGGGCAGCTCGGTGCGCGTGCCCAGCCGTGCGCTCCACGGACGCAGGTAGTCGGTGGCCGGCAGCTGGTGGCGGTACATCAGCTTGCCTTCGTAGCGCACCAGCTCATCCATCACCAGCGTGTCTTCGTAACTGTTGTAGTTGCGCTTGACGTCGGTATGGTCGGCGGCGAGCTGCCAGCTGTTGCGCGTGCCGAGAAACGCCCACGGTTCCCGCGAGGCGACGGTGAGGGTGGCGATGCCCGCATCGCTGCGGCCGTCGTTGGTGTATTCGAACGTGTTGCGGTTGTAGAGCGTGGCATCCAGCGGATCGCCGATCCGGCGGCGGAGCACGTCGCGCCGGCTGCGGCGGTCGACATATTTCGCGCTGATGCGCAGCCCGGCCACGCGCTGGTCCAGGCCCAGCGACCATTCGTCGGCATAGGGCGAATCGAGATCGCGCAGGCGGTTGGTGGCCACGTTCCAGGTCCCCGCCACATCCTCCCAGGCGGTGCTGGCGCTGCGCCGGGTCTTGCTCTCGCGCAGGCGCTCGCGCCCATCGCGCAGCAGGTAGGCGAAGAAGCTGCGGCCGTAATAGCGGTTCACGCCGGCGTTGATGCGGGTGTCCTCATCACCGAACACATCCCAGCTCACCGCCAGGCGCGGCGACAGGTTGGTCTGGTTGAACACGTTGTCGCGGTCCAGGCGCAGGCCCGGCCGCACGCTCCAGTTGCCGATGCGGATATCGTCCTGCAGCCAGGCCGCGTATTCCTCGCCACTCACCGAAAATTCGCCGGCGTGGAAGAGCTGCAGCATGCTCAGGTACTGCCCGTTGCCGCTGCCATCGAGCAGCGGCGACAGCGAGCAGCTCACGCTGTCCACGCGCCCGTCGCTGAGCGTGCAGCTGCGTGTGGCCACCGCGCTCTGGTACACATACTGGTCGTTGAGGCGTTTGTAGTTGGCGTCGCGGCGCTGCACGCTCAGCCCGCCCTGCAGGTCGTGCCGGGTGCGGCCCACGGCCACGGTGTCGTGCGCGACCGACAGGGCATAGGCGAGCTTTCGGTCATGCTGGTCCACGCTGCCCCAGCTGCCCTCGCTGCTCACTGCGGCCACGCCCCAGTCGAACGCCTGGGAAGGACGCCAATGGCGCATGGTGGTCTCCTCGCTGCGCCGCGACGACTCCAGGTCGCTGTAGCTCAGCCGCTGCGACAGTGTCCAGGCACCGTGCCGCCAGACCGCGCTCAGGTTGGCCGTGGGACCGCCGGACTTCAGGTCGAACCAGGAGTTTTTGGTGTTGGCGATGAAGTAGCGGTCGTCGGTGGGCGCGTAGCCCAGCCCCAGGCGCAGGTCCAGGGTGTCGCTGCTCCAGTCCAGGGCAACCGTGGCGGCGGTGTTCTCACGGGTCTGGGTGCGCTGGTTGACGTCGTTGCCGGAGGTGGACCGGCCGGCGGTGTAGGCCCGCAGCGGAATCTCCGAGCGGCTGCGCACCACCGTGCCGATGATGCCCAGCCCGTTCTGCATGCGGCCTTCCAGCCGGGCGCCGACGCGGTACTTGTCGTAGGCGGGCTGGTACACCAGCGTCGCCGATTCTTCGTAGGTGGTGTCCTGGGCCGGGTTGGTGATGATCTGGTCCCAGGCCGAGCGTGCCATCCGCATCCACACCTTGCCGGCGAACGCATCGCTGGCGCCGCGGGTGCGCGCATCGACCACGCCCCCGGTGAAACCACCGTAGGCCGCCGGTACGTTGGCGTCGTAGACCGTCAGTGATTCGAGCAGGTCCACATCGACCGCGATGCCCTGTGCGGCACTGGGAACATCGGAGTTGTGATTGGTGTTCTCGGTCGTGCCCACCGCAGTGGCCACCGGGTCAAGATCGTTGTTGAAGCTGGCGCCGTCGAGCAGGAACAGGTTCTGGTAGTACGGCGCACCGTTGATGGAGAAATCATCCGGGCGGATTTCGCCCATGTTGCGCGTGGTGCGCGAGCGGTCGCTGAACTGCACGGCGGGGTTGCTGCGCAGCGCGGTGGCGATGTCGCCGTTGCCTTTCACCTGGGCCTGCAGGGCGTTCTCGTCCAGGCGCGTGCCCTGGCCGTAGGGAAGCTGCGAGGGCAGGTAGGTCGAGGCGGCATTGGCCTCCACCCGCAACGCCGGCATGGGAGCGTTGCCCGAAGCGCGTTCCACGGTATAGCTGCCATCGGCCCGGCGCCGCGCACGCAGGCCGCTGCCGGCCAGCAGCTGATTGAAGCCGGCGTCCACCGACAGCCCCTCGGCCACGGCCGGTGCGCTGCGCCCGGCGGTGAGCGCGGGATCGAAGGACAGTGCCACGCCGTGCTGGCCGGCGAAGCTGGACAGCGCCCGCCCGAGCGGGACGGCGGCCGGCTGTGCCTGCGGCTCGGCAGGGGCGGCGGCCGCGAACAACGGGGTGGCGAGCAGGGCGAGGGTCAGCGCGCTGGCGGTGAGAAAACGCGGGGATCGGGTCATGGGGGATTCGGTCGGAATGCGGGGTTCGAGTCCTTGCCCCGCGAGCGCGCGAAAAGTGTCATCGGCCTGCAACGCCCCTCGATCAGCGCGGCTCGACCAGCGCCCACCAGCCGCCGGGCGCGCGTCGCACCTGCACGGGGTAGGTCGCCTCCAGCATGGCCAGGCTGCGTTCGGTGTCATCCAGCGGGTAGGCGCCGGACACCAGGAGTCTGGCGATCGCGGGATCGCAGCGCAGGCGTCCGCGGCGGTAGCGGTCCAGGCGCGCCAGCAGCGCGCCCAGCGGCATCGCATCGGCGACCAGCATGCCGGTCGTCCAGCTGGCAACCGTCTCGTCGAGCCGGTCGACGGCATGGCGGCCCTGCGCATCGAACCACGCCTGTTCACCGGCGGCCATCGCCCACGCCGCACCGGTGGCCGGCTGGATCACCAATGCACCGGCCAACAGGGCCACATCGGTGCGTCCGCCCTCCACGCGCACGTTGAAGCGCGTGCCCAGCGCGGTGATCCGGCCCTGCGGCGTCTGCACGGCGAGCGGGCGTGGCGGCACGTGGGTGTCTGCGGCGGTCTCCACCAGCACCTGTCCCTGATGGAGGTCGAGCGTGCGCTGGCGCGGATCGAAGTGCAGGGAGAGCCGGGTATCGGTATCCAGCGTGACCCGGCTGCCATCGGGCAGGCGCGTGTTGCGGCGGTCGCCGATGGCGGTGCGCAGCGTGGGGCTGTCCGCGGCAGGGTGCAGCAGCTGCCAGCCCAGCCACGCGCCCGGCGCCAGCGCGAGCCACGCACCGAGGTGTTTCATCGCGGTACGCCGCCGCGCGCTGTGCGGCCGCCCGAGCACGGGCAGCGCCGCTGCCGCCGGCACCTGCCCGAGCAGGGCCTGCAGGCGCTGCGCGCGCTGCCACGCACGGGCGTGCTCGGGATGCTGCGCGCACCATTGGTCGCAGGCGCGGCGCACGCCGGCACTGTCATCGTCATGCAGGCGCAGCAGCCACTCCGCCGCCTGGCCGAGGATCTCCGGGGCTATCGCCGTATCGGCCCCGGCGGGCTCAGACGGCATGCGCAAGGCAGCCGACCAGGGCACGCTTCATGTGCCGCTTCACTGTGCTCAGCGACAAGCCGGTGCGCACCGCGATCGCGTCGTAGCGCAGCCCCTCGAACTGCGCCAGCAGAAACACCTGGCGCACCGCGGCGGGCAATCCGTCGAGCATCGCATCGATCTGCTGCAGCGCCTCGCGCACCACTGCCTGGTCTTCCAGTGACGGCACCACCGCCTCGGGCAGCGCGGCCAGGTGCTCCAGCCATGCGCGCTCCAGTGACTGGCGGCGGAACCAGTTGGCGGCCAGGCCGCGCGCCACCGTGGTGAGGAACGCACGCGGCTCGCGCAGGGCGGCGAGGTCGCGATCCTGCAGCAGCCGCGCGAAGGTGTCCTGGGTCAGGTCGGCGGCCGTCTCGCGGCATCCCACGCGACCGCTCAGCCAGCCCTGCAGCCAGCAGCGGTGGTCCCGGTAGAGGACGCCAAGGAACTCGCGTTGTGCCTGCATGGGAGGGCGCCGGTGGCGTGGCCCGGACCGGGCCCGTGAACCAATGGGAATGAGAACGATTCGCAAGTATTGCAGTATGGCGGCTGTATTGCCAGCCCCGGATTGTCTTGAATCACTGCGCGACAACCGCATATCCAGTACATCTGCCAGCCACGCTGGCCATTTCACCAGAGAGGATCTCCCCATGCGGATGGACAAGCTCACCTCGCGTTTCCAGCAGGCGCTGGCTGACGCGCAGTCGCTGGCCGTGGGCCGCGACCACAACATCATCGAACCGGTGCACGTGTTCTCGGCGCTGCTCGACCAGCAGGGCGGCAGCACGCGCCCGCTGCTGTCGCAGGCCGGCGTCAACGTGCCGGTGCTGCGCGAACGCCTCAACGAGGCGATGGATGCGCTGCCCAAGGTGTCCGGGCAGGAGGGCAACCTGTCGATCGGAAACGATCTCAACCGCCTGCTCAACAACACCGACAAGCTGGCCCAGCAGCATGGCGATGCGTTCATTGCCAGCGAATGGTTCGTGCTGGCTGCCGTCGATGATGGCGGCACGCTGGGCATGGCGCTGCGCGCCGCCGGCGCCGACAAGACCCGCATCGACGCGGCCATCGACAAGATCCGTGGCGGCGAGAGCGTGCAGTCGGAGAACGCCGAGGACCAGCGCCAGGCGCTGGAGAAGTACACCATCGACCTGACCGCGCGTGCCGAGAGCGGCAAGCTGGACCCGGTGATCGGCCGCGATGAGGAAATCCGGCGCACCATCCAGGTCCTGCAGCGCCGCACCAAGAACAACCCGGTGCTGATCGGCGAACCCGGCGTGGGCAAGACCGCCATCGTCGAAGGCCTGGCCCAGCGCATCATCAACGACGAAGTGCCCGAGGGCCTGCGTGGCAAGCGCGTGCTCTCACTGGACATGGGCGCGCTGATCGCCGGCGCCAAGTTCCGCGGCGAGTTCGAGGAGCGCCTGAAGGGCGTGCTCAACGACCTGGCCAAGAGCGAAGGGCAGGTGATCCTGTTCATCGATGAGCTGCACACGATGGTCGGCGCCGGCAAGGCCGATGGCGCGATGGACGCCGGCAACATGCTCAAGCCGGCGCTGGCGCGCGGCGAACTGCATTGCGTGGGCGCGACCACCCTGGACGAGTACCGCAAGTACATCGAGAAGGACGCCGCGCTGGAGCGCCGCTTCCAGAAGGTGTTTGTCGGCGAGCCCAGTGTCGAGGACACCATCGCGATCCTGCGCGGGCTGAAGGAAAAGTACGCGGTGCACCACGGTGTGGAAATCACCGACCCGGCGATCGTGGCGGCCGCGACGCTGTCGCACCGCTATATCGCCGACCGCCAGCTGCCCGACAAGGCCATCGACCTGATGGACGAGGCCGCCTCGCGCATCCGCATGGAGATCGACTCCAAGCCGGAGGAACTGGATCGTCTGGAGCGCCGGCTGATCCAGCTGAAGATCCAGCGCGAGATGCTGAAGAAGGAGAAGGACGAGGCCTCGCGCCAGCGTCTGGCCGACCTTGAAAGCGACATCGATACGCTGGAGCGCGAGTTCTCCGATCTCAACGAGATCTGGAAGTCGGAGAAGGCCGCATTGCAGGGCGCGACGAAGATCAAGGAGCAGATCGAGCAGGCCAAGCTGGAGCTGGAATCGGCGCAGCGCCGCCAGGATTTCGGCCGCATGAGCGAGATCCAGTACGGGCAGCTGCCGCAGCTGGAGAAGCAGCTGGCGGCCGCGCAGGAAGCGGAGATCACCGAGTTCAAGCTGGTGCAGGACCGGGTCACCGCCGAGGAGATCGCCGAAGTGGTCTCGCGCTGGACCGGCATCCCGGTCAACCGCATGCTGGAAGGCGAGCGCGACAAGCTGCTGCGCATGGAAGACGTGCTGCACGAGCGCGTGGTCGGCCAGGAAGAGGCGATCAAAGTCGTCTCCGATGCGGTGCGCCGTTCGCGCGCGGGCCTGTCCGATCCGGACCGCCCCAGCGGCTCGTTCCTGTTCCTGGGCCCGACCGGCGTGGGCAAGACCGAGCTGTGCAAGGCGCTGGCCGAGTTCCTGTTCGACAGCAGCGACGCGATGATCCGCATCGACATGAGCGAGTTCATGGAGAAGCACAGCGTGGCACGCCTGATCGGTGCGCCGCCGGGCTATGTGGGCTACGAGGAGGGCGGCTACCTGACCGAGGCGGTGCGTCGCCGTCCGTACTCGCTGATCCTGCTCGATGAAGTGGAGAAAGCGCATACCGATGTGTTCAACATCCTGCTGCAGGTGCTCGACGATGGTCGCCTGACCGATGGCCAGGGCCGTACCGTGGACTTCCGCAACACCGTCATCGTGATGACCTCCAACCTGGGCTCGCACCAGATCCAGGACATGAGCGGCGACGACAGCCCGGAGGCGTACACGCAGATGAAGGCTGCGGTGATGGGCGTGGTGCAGGCGCACTTCCGTCCGGAGTTCATCAACCGCCTCGACGACATCGTGGTGTTCCACCCGCTGGACAAGGCGCAGATCAAGCAGATCGCCAAGATCCAGATGCTGGGCCTGGAGAAGCGCCTGGCCGAGCGCGGGCTGCGCATCGAGGTCAGCGACGCGGCGTTCCAGCTGCTGGGCAACGTCGGTTTCGATCCGGTGTATGGCGCGCGGCCGTTGAAGCGTGCGATCCAGGCGCAGCTGGAGAATCCGCTGGCACAGAAGATCCTGTCCGGCGAATTCCTGGGCGGCGACACGATCAGGGTCGACGCCGCCGAGGGCAAGCTGGCCTTCACCAAGGGCTGAGCCGGCACGGTCGGCGCACAGGCCCGGTGGCGTCTGCCACCGGGCTTTTTTTTTGCACGCCTGGTGTCGCCCGCATATCACGGCAACGCCTAAGTGCATGCGCGATCGG
Source organism: Stenotrophomonas sp. GZD-301 (assembly GCF_049310345.1). Taxonomy (NCBI): domain Bacteria; kingdom Pseudomonadati; phylum Pseudomonadota; class Gammaproteobacteria; order Lysobacterales; family Lysobacteraceae; genus Stenotrophomonas; species Stenotrophomonas sp. GZD-301. The sequence continues at coordinate 7,286 of NZ_JBMOWY010000004.1, forward strand.
CATGAGCGCGTGCGCGTGGTGTCGCCGGCGCTCGGGTATCGTCCGGATTCAACCGGAGGAGGCGCGATGAGCGAACACGGCAGTCCCGACCCGCACTGGAAAGCGGAAACCATCGCCGTGCATGGCGGCTACCGTCCCGACCCGACCACCCGTGCGGTGGCGGTACCGATCTACCAGACCGTGGCGTACGCCTTCGACGACACCCAGCACGGGGCCGACCTGTTCGACCTCAAGGTGCCGGGCAACATCTACACCCGCATCATGAACCCGACCACCGACGTGCTGGAGCAGCGCATCGCCGCGCTGGAAGGCGGCGTGGGTGCGCTGGCGCTGGCATCGGGCCAGGCGGCCATCACCTATGCGATCCAGACCATTGCCGAGGCCGGCGACAACATCGTCTCGTCCAGCACGCTGTATGGCGGCACCTACAACCTGTTCGCACATACGCTGCCGCAGTACGGCATCCAGACCCGCTTCGCCGATCCGGACGATCCGGCCTCGTTCGGCGCGCTGATCGACGACCGCACCAAGGCGGTGTTCGTCGAGTCCATCGGCAACCCGCGCGGCAACATCACCGACATCGAGGCGATCGCGGCGGTGGCGCACGCGCACGGCGTGCCGCTGATTGTCGACAACACGGTGGCCACCCCCTACCTGCAGCGCTCGTTCGACTTCGGCGCGGACATTGTGGTGCATTCGCTGACCAAGTATCTCGGCGGCCACGGCACCAGCCTGGGCGGCGCCATCGTCGATTCGGGCCGGTTCCCGTGGGCCGAACACGCGCAGCGCTTCCGCCGCCTGAACGAGCCGGATGTGAGCTACCACGGTGTGGTCTATACCGAGGCGCTTGGCCCGGCCGCCTACATCGGTCGCGCCCGGGTGGTGCCGCTGCGCAACACCGGTGCGTCGATTTCGCCGTTCAACGCGTTCCTGATCCTGCAGGGCATCGAGACGCTGGCGCTGCGCATGGACCGCATCAACGCCAATACATTGGCCGTGGCGCAGTTCCTGCGCGACCACCCGAAGGTCGACTGGGTGAACTACGCCGCGCTGCCGGACCATCCCGATCACGCGCGGGTGCAGAAGTACCTGCGCGGCCACGGGTCGGGGGTGCTGACTTTCGGCCTGCCCGGCGGCCGTGAGGCCGGTGCACGATTCCTGGATGCCCTGCAGCTGTTCACCCGGCTGGTGAACCTGGGCGATGCCAAATCGCTGGCGACGCATCCGGCGTCGACCACGCACCGCCAGCTGGACGCGGCCGAACTGCGCCAGGCCGGGGTCAGCGAGGACACCGTGCGCCTGTCCATCGGCATCGAACACATCGACGACCTGCTGGCCGACCTGCGCCAGGCGTTGGCAACCGCGTAGAGGTGGGACCCACGGCGGCCGGTGCGGGCCGGCCGCCGTGGGGTTTTGCCGGCCGCGCCTGCGTGGCTGGTGTCGACCGCATGCGGGCGCTACGCTCTGGCGGTCCTTCCCCAACTGCGCAAGATCGGCCACGCGCCGGCGTGGGGGACGACGCATGCTGAGCGCCACCCCGACATGGAGCCCGCCATGAGCCGCATCGCCCAGGTACGCCAGCGCCACGGTATCGACCGCGTCATTGCCCATCTGCAGGCGTGCCTGCGCGCCGGGGAGCCACTGCCCGATCTGGACGCGCTGGCCGCGATCGCGCACCAGTCACCGTTCCATTTCCACCGCCTGTACCGCGCGCTGACCGGGGAAACGCCCGGGCGCACCGTGGCCCGGCTACGGTTGCTGCGTGCGCTGCAGCTGCTGGGCCAGGCCGAAAGCCGGGTGACCGCGGTCGCCTTGGCGGTCGGCTTTGAAAGCCCGCAGGCGCTGGCCCGGGCCTGTCGTCAGGCGCTGGACGCCACGCCGAGCGCGCTGCGCGATGACGCCGCGCTGCGCGGGCGCTGGCAGGAGGCGCTGCTGCTGCCGGCCGGCGATCACGCGGCGGAGGCCGTGCCGCTGCAGGTCGCGGTGACCACGCTGGAACCGTTCGATGTGGTGGTGCTGCGCACGCAGGGCGCGTTCGATGATCTGGACCAGGCCTTCGGCGAGATCTACGCCTGGGCGGCGGAGCAGGGGCTGGCCGCGCAGCTGCAGCAGCTGGTGGGGATCGCGCTCAACGACCATCGCGACGTCCCTGCCCACGCCTGCCTGTTCGACTGCGGCATGGGCTTCGGGCGCGCGCCGGATGCGCTGCCCGCGCCGCTGCGCGCGCTGACGCTGGGCGGCGGCGACCATGCCGTGCTGCGCCATGTGGGCAGCTATGCGGGGCTGGAGGCGGCCACCGACGCGCTGCTGCGCCAGTGGTTGCCCGGCAGTGGGCGCGCGTTGCGCGACGCGCCCCTGTACTACCACTACTTGGACGACCCGGAAGACGTGCCCGAGGCGATCCTGCGCGCGGACATCTGCGTGCCGCTGCGCTAGCCCTGCGGGCGTTACACCACCGGGATGCCGTGCTTGCCCAGGCTGCGGTACGGCGGGGTGGACATCACCATTTCGGCCAGCGAGTAGGCCAGCTCGCGTTCGGCCATCACAGTGCCGTCGGCGCCGTGGTCGAGCAGATGCTTGACCTCGGCATCGCTGTGCGCGCGGGCCAGCAGGGTCAGGTTCGGGTTGAGCGCCCGCAGTTTGGCCAGCGTTTCGCCCGCTTCCAGCGGCTGCGGAATGGCCAGCACCGCGATCTTGGCGCGCTCGGGATGGGCCTCGGCAAGCACCCGGTCCGAGGCCGCGCTGCCGCGGATGCCGGGCAACCCGGCGGCATGCGCCTCGGCCACGTGTTCCTTGTTGTCGTCGATGATCATCACCGGCACGCCACGATCGCGCAGCACCTGCGCCAGCGCGCTGCCAACCCGCCCGTAGCCGATCACGATGGCATGGTCGTGCAGGTCCAGCGACGGGCCCGGCGGCAGTTCGGTTTCCACGGCGGTCGGGGTCGCTTCCTGGTGTTTGACCAGCCAGCGGTCGAGCAGGCCGAACACCAGCGGGTTGAGCATGATCGAGATCAGCGCGCCGGCCAGCACCAGCGCCTGCCCGGTGGGCGGCAGGATCTTCAGGGCGACGCCGAGGCCGGCGATGATGAAGGCGAACTCGCCGATCTGGGCCAGGCTGGCCGAGATGGTCAACGCGGTGCCGGTGGGGTGGCCGAACGCGCGCACGATCACGAAGGCTGCCGCGGACTTGCCGAACATGATGATCGCCGCGGTGGCCAGCACCTGCCACGGATGCTCGATCAGGATGGCCGGGTTGAACAGCATGCCGACCGAGACGAAGAACAGCACCGCGAAGGCGTCGCGCAGCGGCAGGGAGTCGTTGGCGGCCTTGTGGCTGAGTTCGGATTCATTGAGCAGCATGCCGGCGAAGAACGCGCCGAGCGCGAACGAAACGCCGAACAGCATCGCCGAGCCGAACGCCACGCCCAGCGCGATGGCCAGCACCGACAGCGTGAACAGCTCGCGCGAGCCGGTGCCGGCGATGCGTTCGAGAATCCACGGAATCACCCGGCGCCCGACCACCAGCATCACCGCCACGAACAGACCCAGCTGCACGAACGTCCAGCCGATGCTGGCCAGCACGCTGCCGAGCGTGTGGGTTTCGTTGGCGGCATCCGGCCCGAACACGCCGGCCATCACCGGCATCATCACCAGTGCCAGCACGCACGCGAGGTCTTCCACGATCAGCCAGCCCACCGCGATTTTGCCGCGCTGGGTTTCCAGCAGGCGGCGTTCTTCCATCGCACGCAGCAGCACCACCGTACTGGCGGTGGCCAGCGAGAAGCCGAACACCACGCCGTGGATCACCGGCCAGCCCATCAACGACGCCAGCCCCCAGCCCAGCAGCGTGGCCACCAGGATCTGGCCGATGGCGCCGGGAATGGCGATCGCCTTGACCGCCATCAGGTCTTTGAGCGAGAAGTGCAGGCCCACGCCGAACATCAGCAGCATCACGCCGATCTCGGCGAGCTGGTTGGCCAGCGCCTGGTCGGCGACGAAGCCGGGGGTGAACGGTCCTACGCAGATGCCAGCAACCAGGTAACCGACCAGCGGAGACAAACGCAGCTTGTTGGCCAGCGCGCCGAAGATGAAGGCGAGCCCGAGGCCAACGGCGACGATGTTGATCAGGTCGGTGTCATGGTGCATCGGGGCTCGCAGAAAGGGGGGATGTCCCGATTTTCACCGATGCGGCCAGATCCGGCAAATACTGACGCATGCGGCGCGTGCCTGTCCCCGTGGTCAGGGCGTGTGCTGTCCGGGACAACGGCCGGTGACGGCGATGAATGCGCGGAATGGGGGTGTCGGGGGTCCACAACGACGCTGCCCCGGCGGACCGGGGCAGCGGCAGTCATTGCAGTGGTGCCGGCCAGTGGCCGGCAATGCCGGGGATCACCACTTGTACGTTACGCGGCCGTAGACGTAGGCGCCGTTGAAGCCGTACGGCGAGTAGTTGCTGTACGGCAGCATGCCCCAGGTGGAGTTCTGCAGGTCCACGGTGCGGTCCGGGTACTCGTCCAGCAGGTTGTCCGCGCCCAGCGTCAGCGCCCAGTTCGCGCTGGGCTTGTAGCTCACCGACGCATCGAGCACCCACGATGCGCCGTAGGTCTGGTCGCGCAGCGCGGTGGCCGAGTTGCGCACGGTGAAGCTGCCATAGCGGGTGGCGGCCAGGTTGAGGTCCCAGTGGTCCGAACGCCAGGTGCCGCTGAGGATGGCCTTGTCGCGCGGATAGCTGTCTTCGATGCGGCCGATCTCATCGCGCCCGATCAGCGACTGGGTCAGGCCCAGGCTCTGGAACACGGCCGGCGAAGCGATGAACTTCTTCACCTCTGTTTCGTTGTAGCTGTAGGCGGCGGTCAGCTCCAGCGAACTGGCGGCGAAGGGAATGGTGTAGCTGGACACCGCGTCCACGCCGCGGGTGCGGGTGTCCACGCCGTTGGTGAAGTACGAGAACGCGGTGACCTGCGGCAGCCCCAGCCCACCGAGCAGCGCGTTGGTGGCGGCGTTGGTGGTGATGTTGGTGGACAGCACGATGCGGTCGTCGATGTCGATCTGGTACGCATCCACGGTCAGGTACAGGCGGTCCACCGGCTGCAGTACCAGACCCAGGCTGTAGGAGGTGGAGCTCTCAGCCTTCAGCGGGCTGGCACCCAGCGCCTGCGCGGCGGCGCTGGTGGTGGGGAACGTGCCGCGTTCGACGAACACACCGTTGACGATCGTGCTGGTCACCGCCTGGTAGCTCTGCTGGGCCAGCGACGGCGCGCGGAAGCCGCTGGAGGCGGTGGCGCGCAGGGCGACCTTGTCGGTGAAGGCATAGCGCGCGGACAGCTTGCCGGAGAACTTGTCGCCGAAGTCCGAGTAGTCCTCATAGCGGCCGGTCACGCCGGCGGAGAACTTGTCGGTGAAGTCCGCTTCCAGGCCCGCGTACACCGCGTAGTTGTTGCGGTCGGCGTCCACGGCATTGATCGGGGTGAAACCGCCGAAGCCCTGCGCGCCGCTGCCGGTGTAGGAGTTGAGTTCGCCCGGCGACTGCTCCCACGTCTCGCGGCGGTACTCGCCACCGAAGGACAGCGTCACCGGATACGCCAGGCCCCAGTCCAGGGTCTTGGTCACATCGGCGTTGACGATGTCCTGGGTGTACTCCAGCGCGCCGTCGTAGAACGAGCGCGGGCTGTTCACGCCGAGGCTGTAGTTGATGCTGTTGCGGGTGTGGAAGTCGATCTTGTTGTAGCCGTGGTTGTAGCTGACGTCCCAGTTCCAGCCGCTGTCGGTGCCGCCCTTGACGCCGGCCACGATCGAGCGGTCCTTGGAGTACTGGTTGATCTGCGGCACGAAGCCGTCCGGGTACACCTGGGCCAGCAGCGGGCCCTGGTTGCTGTTGTTGCGCGAGCGGTAGAACGCGAACGAGGTGATGTCGCGGTTGCTGGCCATCGCCGTGGCGTAGGCCGAGACGTGGTCGGTGAACTGGAAGCTGGCATTGGCCGAGGCGGCGGTGGCATCCACCTGCGGGTCGCCGACCACGAAGGTGGTCTGGCCGATGTCGGGGAAGTTGCCGGTGTTCGGCGTGGTGCCCTGGTAGGGGCCGGCACGGTTGCTCTCGTCCTGCTGGGTGATCTGCCCGGCCACGTGCACGCTGCCGCGGCCGTCGGCGAAGCCCACGCCGGTATCGCCGGAGAGCTGGTACTTGTTGCCGTCGCCGGCCGAGTACTGGCCGGCATCCAGGGCCAGGCTGCCGCCGGCAGAGGATCCCTTGAGCACGATGTTGATCACCCCGGCGATCGCATCCGAGCCGTACTGGGCCGAGGCGCCGTCGCGCAGCACTTCGACCCGCTCGATCGCGGCGATCGGAATGGCGTTGATGTCCACCGCCGAGGAGCCACGGCCGATGCTGCCGTTGACGTTGATCTGCGCCGAGGTGTGGCGGCGCTTGCCGTTGACCAGCACCAGCACCTGGTCGGGCGACAGGCCGCGCAGCTGCGCCGGGCGGATGCCGCTGGTGCCGTCGGTCAGCGCCGGGCGCGGGAAGTTCAGCGAGGGCAGGGCGCGCGACAGCGCGGTGGCCAGCTCGGTGGTGCCGGTGGACTGCAGCGCCTCGGGGGTGATGATGTCGATCGGGGACTGCGATTCGGCCACGGTGCGGTCGGCGACCCGGGTACCGGTGACGATGATGGTGTCCAGGGTGTTCGCGGCGGTGGGCGGGCCCTGCTGGGCGGAGGCGGCGAAACTGGAGACACCGAGCGCGACAGCTACGGCGGCGGCGAGCGTACTGGTCTTGCGGTTCATCAGGATGTGGCTCCGGTAGGGACGGTGCGGCACCGTGGCGACATCACGACTGCGGGGAGCGGGTCTGCGAAGGCGGTTGTTGCGGTGCGCAACAAAGGAATTAACGGGATATTCATCGCCTGTCAATTCCCGGACACATTCACGAAAAACGTTGCAGCAGCAACCATTTACGTGAGGTCAGGGTTTCGACGGAAGGGTCCCAAGGACGCGCGGGCAGGGTCGTGGGAGAGAGAGACGAGCCCTGCCGCGCATCCCGGGGCGCGTCAAGTATTCGTTAACGCTAGAATTACGTCGCAGGAAAGGTGCTCACGAGCACATTCCATTCCGTTATATGGACCCCCAAGATGATTTCCCTTCGTAACTTCGCCTTGCGCCGTGGCGAGCGGCTGCTGTTGTCCAACGTCGACCTGACCCTGCACGCGGGGTACCGCGTTGGCGTGGTCGGCCGCAATGGCGCCGGCAAGTCCAGCCTGTTTGCCGCCGTGAAGGGCGAGCTGGAAGCCGACAAGGGCGACGTCGACCTGCCCGGCAAGGTCCGCATCGCATCGGTGGCCCAGGAAACCCCCTCGCTGCCCGATCCGGCGCTCCAGTTCGTGCTCGAAGGCGACACCGAGGTGGCCGCGGTGCTGCGTGCCGAAGCCGACGCCGCTGCGCGGGAAGACTGGGAGGCGGTGGCTACCGCGCACCAGAGGATGGCCGAAATCGGCGCCTACGACGCCGAAGCGCGCGCCGGCAAGCTGCTGCATGGCCTGGGCTTCCCGGCCGAGACGCATTCCCGGGCGGTGTCCTCGTTCTCCGGTGGCTGGCGCGTGCGCCTGAACCTGGCCCGCGCGCTGATGATGCCCAGCGACCTGCTGCTGCTCGACGAACCGACCAACCACCTCGACCTCGACGCGGTGTTCTGGCTGGAACAGTGGCTGCTCAAGTACCCGGGCACGCTGCTGCTGATCTCGCACGACCGCGAGTTCCTCGACAACGTCGCCACCCACACCCTGCACCTGCACGGCGGTGGCGCCAAGCTGTACCCGGGTGGCTACACCGATTTCGAGCGCCAGCGCGCCGAACAGCTGCGCCAGCAGCAGATCGCGCACGAGAAGGAGCAGGCCGAGCGCGCCCACCTGCAGAGCTTCATCGACCGCTTCAAGGCGCAGGCCAGCAAGGCCGCGCAGGCGCAGAGCCGCATGAAGCGCCTGGCCAAGCTGGCCGGCACCGAGGCGGTGCGCGCCGAGCGTGAGTTCCGCATCGAGTTCGCGCCGCCGGCCAAGCTGCCGTTCTCGCTGATCCGCCTGAACCATGTCGACGCCGGCTATGGCCCGGACGCGGTGATCCTGCACGAGGTCGGTTTCGGCCTGGAAGCGGGCCAGCGCATCGGTCTGCTCGGCCCCAACGGCGCCGGCAAGACCACGCTGGTCAAGACCCTGGTCGGCGAGCTCGCCCCGCTGACCGGCGAGCGCGCGGCCCATCCGGACCTGCGCATCGGCTACTTCGCCCAGCACACGGTGGAATCGCTGCACGAAGGCCAGTCGCCGATGGAGCATTTCCGCGATCTGGCCCCGGATGCGCCCAACCAGGCCTTCCGCGACTTCCTCGGCAAGTGGAACTTCGCCGGCGACCGTGCCTTTGAACCGGTGGATGGGTTCTCCGGTGGCGAGCGCGCGCGCCTGGCGCTGGCGTTGATCGCCTGGCAGCAGCCGAACGTGCTGCTGCTCGACGAACCGACCAACCACCTTGACCTGGAAATGCGCGAAGCGCTGGCCGAAGCACTGGCCGACTTCGAGGGCGCCATCGTGATGGTCTCGCACGACCGTCACCTGATCGGTCTGGTCTGCGATACCTTCTGGCGCGTGGCCGATGGCGTGGTGGAACCGTTCGATGGCGATCTGGACGCCTACGCGGCGTGGCTGCGGTCGCGCCCGGCCGCCCAGGGCACCAAGCAGAAGATGGCCGCCGCCGCACCGGAGCCGGTGCCGCCGACGCCGCCGCTGCCGCCGCGCAAGCCGGTCAATCCGCACAAGCTGGCCGCCGCCGAAGCCAAAGTGGGCGAACTGGAGGGCACGCTGGCCGAGCTGGACCGCCAGCTGGCCGATCCGTCCAACTACGCCGATGCGACCCGCATGGCCGTGCTCGGCCGCGACCGTGAAGCCACGGCGGCCCTGCTGGCCAAGGCCGAGCAGAGCTGGATGGAGCTGCTGGAAGGTTGATCGCCGGGAGCGAGGTGCCGACCCTCGGTCGGCACCCGCCTGGCTGTCAGCCCGCCACCTCCCCCTGTGCCTGCAGCCACTGGCGGAACAGCCGCGCGGCCTCGCTCTCGGGGCGTGAACGCAGCCGCGTCAGCCAGTAGCGCCCCAGGTCCAGCACCGGCGCGAACGGCTGGATCAGCCGCCCCTGCGCCAGGTCCTGCTCGAACATCTTCAGCGGCAGCAGGGCCACGCCACTGCCGGCCGCCGCCGCGCTTGCCAGGGTCAGCGAGGAATCGAACACCGGTCCACGCGCTTCCAGCTCCGCCACCCCGGCTGCCTGCAGCCAGCGCGGCCATTCGTCGCTGCGGTAGGACCGCAGCAACGCCACGTTGGCCAGGTCGCGCGGCTGGTGCAGCAGACGGGCCAGGGCCGGCGCGCACAGCGGCGCGAACGGCGCATCGAGCACCGCATCGCTGATCTGCCCCTGCCAGTCGCCCTCGCCGAAGCGGATCGCCAGATCCAGCCCTTCGCCGGCCAGGTCGATGCGGTTGTTGTGGGTCTGCAGGCGCAGGTCGATCTGCGGGTGCCGGGCATGGAAGTCCGCCAGGCGCGGCAGCAGCCAGCCGGTGGCGAACGTGCCGACCACGCCCACGCTGAGCACCTCGCGGAAGTGCCCGCCCACGAAACGGTCCAGGCTGACCGCGATGCGATCGAAGGCCTCGTTGAGCACCGGGTACAGCCGCGCGCCTTCATCGGTGAGTGCCACACCGCGCGGCAGCCGATGGAACAGCGACACCCCGAGCCGATTCTCCAGTGCGCGGATCTGGTGGCTCAGCGCGGCCTGGCTGACACACAGTTCGAGCGCCGCGCGGGTGAAGTTCTGGTGGCGGGCGGCGGCCTCGAAGGCGCGCAGCGCGTTGAGCGGCAACTGGGGGCGAAGCATGGGGCGAGCCGTGAGGAAGATCGATGGATCATCGCACTGATACCCCCGGTAGTACCGGCCGCTGGCCGGCAACCCATGAAATCCGCCCCCGTCCCCCGCTGAGCCATAAGAACAGCGAATGGCTCCCGCTGAAAATGCTCGCTGGTGCCGCGTCGCCACGGCTTCAATACTCTCCGCCTCACCCAGGAGAACCCGCATGCTCGCTCGACGACAGTTCCTGCGCTGGACCGGGGCGGCCGCCGCCTCCGCGCTGGCCGCCACCGCCCTGGCAAAAACGCCGCCGCGTACCGCGGCCCCGGCCCCGACACTGGCGGCCGCGCGGGACTTCGCCGCGCTGGAAGCGGCCAGTGGCGGCCGGCTCGGGGTCACTCTGCTGGACACCGCGTCCGGCCAGCGCATCGGGCACCGCCAGGATGAGCGCTTCCCGATGTGCAGCACCTTCAAGTTCGTCCTCTGCGCGGCGGTCCTGCGCCAGGCCGATGCCGGCCGGCTCGACCTGGATCGGCGCGTGCCGATGCGCGCGGAGGATCTGATCAACCACGCGCCGGTCACCGGCCGGCACATCGGCAAGGACCTGACCGTGCGCGATCTGTGCCGGGCCACGATGATCACCAGCGACAATCCGGCCGCGAACCTGCTGCTGGGCGTGGTGGGCGGCCCGCCTGCGGTCACGCGCTTCCTGCGCGATCACGGCGACGCGGTGACCCGCAACGACCGCTTCGAGCCGGAGATGAACCGGTTCGCGCCGGGCGACCCGCGCGATACCACCAGCCCGGCGGCGATGGCCGCCAGCCTGCAGCGCTTCCTGCTCGGTGACGTACTCAAGCCCGCCTCGAAACAGCAGCTGGCCGACTGGCTGATCGACAACGAAACCGGCGACGAGCGTCTGCGCGCGGGGCTGTCCAAGGCGTGGCGGGTGGGCGACAAGACCGGCAGCAACGGCAAGGACACCACCAACGACATCGCGATGCTGTGGCCGCTGGCCGGTGGCACCCCGTGGGTGCTCACCAGCTATCTGCAGGGCGCCACGGTCGACGACGCCGGGCGCAACGACGTGCTGCGCCAAGTCGCCGTGCTGGCCGAAGGCATCCTGCAGCAGGCCAGGTAGGCACCGACCGTTGGTCGGTGCACGCTGAGGGTAGTGGGGGGGGGGGGGGGGGGGGCGAAGTAAACGAACCACCACGCACATACAACCACACCACGCAGAGAAAAC
>NZ_JBMOWY010000005.1:0-96205 GCF_049310345.1 Stenotrophomonas sp. GZD-301
GGTAGTGCCGGCCGCTGGCCGGCTCCCCATGAACCCGTCATCGCCCGCCGCCGGCACCGCGTGGAGCCGGCCAGCGGCCGGCACTACCGTTCCCGCGTCAGCCTTCGGGGTGGCTGGTGCGCACCGCCTCCAGGAACTCCCGTCCCCAGCGGTCCACGTCGTAGTACTCCACGCTGTCGAACAGCTGGCGCATGCGCCCGGTGGCTTCATCGTCGGGCATCGACAACGCCTGCAGCAGCCCGGCGGTGAGATCGGCCGGATCGTGCGGATTGGTCAGCACCGCCCCCTTCAGCTCGGCGGCGGCGCCGGCGAATTCGCTGAGCACCAGCACGCCGCTGCTGCCTTCGATGCCCTGCGTGGCGACGAATTCCTTGGCCACCAGGTTGAGTCCGTCGCGCAGCGGAGTAATCCACATCACCTGCGCGGCGGCGTAATGCGCCACCACCTCCTCGAACGGCAGGGCCTGGGCGAAGAAACGCACCGGCGTCCAGTCCAGCCGCGAGAAGCGTCCGTTGATGCGACCCACCGCCTGCTCGATCTGGTTCTGCAGGGTCCGGTAGACCGTCATCTCGCGCGCCGCCGGCACGCAGATCATCAGCAGGGTGACCTTGCCGAGGCGGTCCGGATGCTGCTCGAGCAGCCGCTCGAACGCCTCCAGCTTGGCCAGCGTGCCCTTGGTGTAGTCCAGCCGCTCCACTGACAGCACCAGCTTGCGCGCGCCGATCTCGCGGCGCAGCTTGAAGATGTCGTTGCGTACGTCGCCGCGCGCCAGCACGGCGTGGATGCGGCGCAGGTCGGTGCCGACCGGATGCGCGCCCAGCGCGATCTCGCGGTCACCCACGCGCAGCCGCGTGGTCATGGTGTCCAGGCCCACCGCGCAGCCGTAGGTCAGGAAGCGCGGTGCGCAGCTTTCCCACGCCAGCCGCTCGGCCGGCATCGCCCCGCGCACCACGTCCACGAAGTTCTCCACCTGGCGCGGAATGTGGAAGCCGATGTAGTCGCAGCTGAGCAGGCTGCCGATGATCTCGCGGCGCCAGGGCACCACATTGAACACATCGGCCGACGGGAAGTAGGTGTGGTGGAAGAAGGCGATCTTCAGGTCCGGGCGCAGTTCGCGCAGCGTGCCGGGCACCATCCACAGGTTGTAGTCGTGGATCCACACCGTGGCGCCGTGCGCGGCCTCGGCGGCGGTGGATTCGGCGAACTTGCGGTTGACCTGCAGGAATACCTGCCAGTCGTCTTCGCGGAAGCGCGCGCGTTCCCAGAACACGTGCAGCATCGGCCAGAACGCTTCCTTGGAGAAGCGCTTGTAGAAGATGTCCACTTCCTGCTTGCTCAGCGGCACGCGCGCGGCGGTCAGGGTGGGGTAGCGCACGGCGTCCACCGCCAGGTGCGTCTGGAACGGACCGCGCTTGGGGTCGTCGATCCCCCACGCCACCCACGAGCCTTTCTGCCCGCCGTCGAAGAAGCTCAGCAGCGAGGGAATGATGCCGTTGGGCGAGCGCGGCGGGCGCTGGACGAGCACACCGTCCTGCAGGACCTCATCGAACGGCAGGCGGTGGTAGACCATCACCAGGTCGGCGCCATCGGCGCGTGCCTGTGCCGGTGGGTGCAGGTACGGGTCATCGCTGGCGAGCAGGCCGAAGTGCTCGATCGCTTCGAGGATGCCGCCGCAGCCCGGCGCGTCGGCGTGGAAGGTGTGGCCGAGCGCAGCCGTGGCCGCGGTCAGCGCGGGCTCCGATTCGCCGACGCACACGCCACGGAACCCGGCGGTGTACATGGAGAGGTCGTTGAGCGTGTCGCCGGCGACCAGGATGCGGTCGCGCGGCAGTTCCAGCAGGCGCGCCAGCGCGGCCAGCGTGCGGCCCTTGTCGGTGTCCGGCGGCAGGATGTCCAGATAGCGGTCGGCCGAGTACAGCACATCGCAGCCGAGCGCCTGCGCGGCGGCCTGGATCTGCGCGCGCAGCGGCGCCAGTGTGTCCGGATCGCAGAAGTAGGAGCAGCGGCGTTCCTGCGGCACGTCCTGGCGCTGCAGCGCGGCGAACGGGCGCATCGCGGCGGCCACGACCTGCTCGCCGGGCCAGTGCGCGTCGATCATCGATTGCAGGGGCTGCAGCGGCTGCAGCGTGTGCCCGTCGACCACGGTCGCGCCAACGTCGCAGACCACGACATCCGGGCGCGGGATGGCCGGATCGGAGAGCAGGGGCATCACCGCTTCAAGCCCGCGGCCGGTGATGAAGATCAGGCGGATACCGGGGTGCTGGTCGACCAGCCGGTACAGGCGGTGGCGCGCGGCGGCATCGCCGGCGAGAAAGGTGCCATCCAGATCGGTGGCGAGGATCAGTTGCGCGGCCGGCGTGGCCGGCAGAGTACGGGGTGAGGTGGGAAGGGTGGGTGTCGATACAGTCAATGCACTTCCTTTTCGGAGTCGGCGGGGTAGGGGGTGTCGGGGGGCGCCTGCAGGTCGGTTTCGGGCATCAGCTCCAGCGCGCCGGGCGTGGTCCGCAGCATCAGGCGGAAGCCGACCGGATGGGTGCGCAGGCGCTGGAAGCGCAGCAGGCGCGCGGTGGTGAACAGCGCCAGCGCCATCAGCACCACCGCGAAATACAGGGGTAGCGCGGCCGGGCCGAAACGCTGCATGCCGGCACCGGCCAGGGCCGGGCCGAACGCGGCGCCGACGCCGTGGACCAGCAGCAGGCTGGAGCATCCCGAGAGCAGGTGCTCGCGCGGCAGGTAGTCGAGCATGTGCGCCACCGCCGACGGATACAGCGCAAACGCCAGACCGCCATAGAAGAAGAACAGGCCGAACAGCAGGTGAGTCTGCAGCTGGATCATCGGCAGCGACGCCACCAGCGCGATGCCCGCGGCGATCAGGCTCAACACCACCAGCGCGCTGCGCCGGTCGTGGCCGTTGCTGAGCTGGCCCAGCGGCCACTGCAGCACTGCGCCACCAATGATCGCCACGAGCATGAACAGCGCCACGCCGTCGTCGTCCAGGCCGACCGCGCCGGCATACACCGGCAGCAGCCCCCAGAACGCACCCATCGCCAGGCCGGACAGACCCGCCGCCACGGTCGCCACCGGCGCCATCGCATACAGGCGGCGAAGGCTCAGCCGGGTCATCACCGGCACCTCCGGTTGGCGCAGGCGGGTTGCGGTCACCGGCAGCACGGCGGCACAGACCAGGATCGCGGTCAGCATGAACATGGCCGTCGCGCTGGCATCGCCGAGCATCAGCAGCAGCTGGCCCAGCGCAAGGGCGGAGAGGTTGACCACCATGTACAGCGAGAATGCGCGGCTGCGCTGGGCCGGGTCCGGCTCGGCGTTGAGCCAGCTTTCGATCACGGTGTACAGGCCGACCAGCGCGATGCCGGTGGCAATGCGCAGCACGCCCCAGCCCCAGGGGTTCAGCCACAGGGGATGCAGCAGCACCGCGATGGCGGCGAGCGCAGCGAAGAAGGCGAACGCACGGATATGTCCGATGCGGCCGATCAGCGAGGGGGCGAAGAAGGTACCGATGAAGAACCCGGCGAAATAGCCGGACATCACCAGACCCAGGGTGCCGGCACCAAAGCCGGCCTGCCCGCCGCGCACCGCCAGCAAGGTACCCAGAAGCCCGCTGCCCGTCAGGAGCAGCGCTACTCCCGTGAGCAGGGCGGTCAGCCGCAACACGCGTGCGACCTTCGTGGGGAAGAAGGCGAACCGGTCACGCAACGACCTTAGCACAGCGGCGATGAAGCCCTTCGCGCGGTGCGGCGCGTTTGCGCTGCCCGGCCGTGGCCGTTAGGGTGGGGCCATGAATGTACTGAAGCTCGTGCCTCTGGCCGCCGCGCTGGGGCTTGCCGCCTGCAGCGGCGAACGCGATCCACTCGCCCATGACATCTCGCTGGCGCCGTCGGACGCCTTCATGGCTGCGGTGGCCGCCCATTGCGGCAAGGCGTTTGAAGGCCGCATCGTGGCCAACGAGCCGCGTACCGACACGCCCGATCCGTTCGAGGGCAAGCGGCTGGTGATGCATGTCCGCGGGTGCGACGATCCGGCCCACGAACTGCGCATTCCCTTCCATGTCGGCGACGATCATTCGCGGACGTGGGTGCTGACCCGCACCGATCACGGCCTGCGCCTGAAGCACGATCATCGCCATGCCGACGGCAGCCCCGATGCGATCAGCCTCTACGGCGGCGACAGCAAGCCGCCGGGTACCGCGCAGCGTCAGGAGTTCCCGGTGGATGCCGACTCGGTGGCGATGTTCCGCAAGGCCGACATGCTGCCCTCCGTGCAGAACACCTGGGCGATGGAGGTTGATCCGGACCAGCGCTTCATCTACGAGCTGACCCGGCCCGGCGGCCGCCGCTTCCAGGTCGCCTTCGACCTGAGCAGGCCGGTGGCGCTGCCGCCCCCGCCCTGGGGCAGCGCCCCGTAACGCAGGCCGCTGCCCCTGGGACCGGTCACCGGGCCCCGAAGCGCGCCCGGCACCCGCCGTTCACCCACAGGCTGCCGTTGCTGTAACCCCAGCTGCGGCCTTCCACGCAGGCGGTGCCCGACAGCTGCTGGATGAGCGCCGGGCGTCCCTGGCGGGCATCCCAGGCGCAGGTCTGCTGGCGGTTGTTGTTGCTGCTGCAGGTCACGCTGTAATTGCTGTTGCCGCCGCCCCAGCCGCCGCCGCTGTTGCCGCGGGCTTCGGCGAACTCGCCCCGGCAGCCGCGGTTGACCCACACGCTGCCGTTGCGCACGCCCCAGGTCTGGCCCTCCACACAGGCCGAGCCGGAGATCTGCCGGACCAGGGTCGCATTGCGCCAGCCGGTGTTGCAGGTGCGCTCGCGGTTGTCCTGGCTCTCGCAGCGGACGGTGCCACCCGTGCCACCGGTGTTGCCGCCGCCCCAGTTGCCGCCGTTGCCACGGCCTTCGACGAATTCGGCCCGGCAGCCGCCGCTGACCCAGACCGTGCCGTTGCGCGAGCCCCAATTGCGGCCCTCCACGCAGGTGGTGCCGGAGATCTGCCGGGACAGGCGCGCGCTGCGCCAGCCGGTGTTGCAGACCCGCTCGCGGTTGTCCTGGCTCTCACAGCGCACGGTGCCGTTGTTGCCGCCGCCACCGCCGTTCCAGCCCCCGCCATTGCCGCTGCCGCGCAGCGAGGTGGCGATATCCTGCTTGATCTGCGAGAAGCCCCAGCCCGAATTGACCTGGGCCAGGTAGAAGCGCAGCTGGTCGTCGGGGATGCGGCGGCCATTGGACTGGTCGGCGTACTCCTGGCTGATGACCCGGCTGCGGTCGGACGACGACAGTTGCGACAGATTCTCCGGGGCGTAGGCGCGGGAGCTGATCTGGGCCTGCACGGCAGGGGCGGCGAGGGCGAGCACGGCGGTCAGGCAGGCGACGGTCAGGCGGCGGTTCATGGCGACATCCCCTTGCGGTCGTTGGTGGGCGGACTATAGGAAGGCCCCCGGTTCAGAACGCGTGATGCCGGCCCCCGGCGGCTCGATTTGCCCCGCCGCGCCGACGGCCGCAGAATAACGGGCTTTCCGGCGCAGCTTGGTGCCGGCACTCTCCTGCGGAGCTTTACCCCCATGCGTACCCACTTCTGTGGCCTGGTCGATGAGACCCTGATTGGCCAAACCGTTACCCTCGCCGGCTGGACCGACGTTGCCCGCAACCAGGGCGGCGTGTGCTTCATCGATCTGCGCGATCATGAGGGCATCGTGCAGGTGACGGTGGAAGTCGACAACGCGGCCGTGTTCGCCGTGGCCGCCAGCCTGGGCTACGAGGACGTGCTGCAGGTGGAAGGCGTGGTGCGTGCCCGCCATGCGGTCAACGACAAGCTCCGCACCGGCACCGTGGAAGTGATCGCCACGGCCATCACCATCCTCAACAAGGCCGAGCCGCTGCCGTTCCACGCCCACGAGAACCCGGGCGAGGAAACCCGCCTGAAGTACCGTTACCTGGACCTGCGCCGCCCGGAAATGCAGCGCATGCAGCGCACCCGCATCAAGCTGGTGCAGGCGCTGCGCCGCCACCTGGACGCGACCGGCTTCCAGGACATTGAAACCCCGATCCTGACCAAGGCCACCCCGGAAGGCGCGCGCGACTTCCTGGTGCCGGCGCGCATGCACCCGGGCGAGTTCTACGCCCTGCCGCAGAGCCCGCAGCTGTTCAAGCAGATCCTGATGGTGGCCGGCTTCGACCGCTACTACCAGATCGCGCGCTGCTTCCGCGATGAAGCCCTGCGTGCCGACCGCCAGCTGGAGTTCACCCAGCTGGACATGGAGTTCGCCTTCGTGCGCGAGCGCGACGTGCAGGACTTCGTCGAAACCATGATCCGCGCCATCTTCAAGGAAGTGGTCGACGTGGAGCTGGCCGCCAGCTTCCCGCGCATGACCTGGGCCGAGGCGATGCGTCGCTATGGCTCGGACAAGCCGGACCTGCGCATCGCGCTGGAGCTGGTCGACGTGGCCGAGCTGGTCAAGACCAGTGAGTTCCCGGTGTTCACCGCCGCCGCCAACGATGCCGACGGCCGTGTCGCCGCGCTGCGCATCCCGGGCGGTGCCAGCCTGTCGCGCAAGCAGATCGACGAGTACGCCGCGCACGCCGCCAAGTACGGCGCCAAGGGCCTGGCCTACATCAAGATCGCCGAGAACGGCGAGGTCAGCTCGCCGATCGCCAAGTTCTTCAGCGAAGAGGCCTTCGCCGGCCTGGTTGCGCACGTCGGTGCCGGCAATGGCGACATCGTGTTCTTCGGTGCCGGTGGTTACAACAAGGTGTCCGACTTCATGGGAGCGCTGCGCCTGAAGGCCGGCAAGGACTTCGGCCTGGTCGCCGCCGGTTGGGCCCCGCTGTGGGTCACCGACTTCCCGATGTTCGAATACGACGACGAAGCCCAGCGCTACGTTGCCCTGCATCACCCCTTCACCGCTCCGGCCGTGGACGACATCGCCGACCTGCGCGCCAATGCCAAGACCGCCGTCTCGCGCGGCTACGACATGGTGCTCAACGGCAACGAGATCGGCGGTGGTTCGATCCGTATCCACCGCTCGGACATGCAGAGCGCGGTGTTCGAACTGCTCGGCATCGGTGCCGAAGAGGCCGAAGGCAAGTTCGGCTTCCTGCTCGACGCGCTGCGTTTCGGCGCGCCGCCGCACGGCGGCATCGCCTTCGGCATCGACCGTATCGCCGCCCTCATGGCCGGTACCGAGTCGATCCGCGACGTGATTCCGTTCCCCAAGACCACCGGTGCGCAGTGCCTGATGACCGGCGCCCCGTCGCCGATCCCGGACGAGCAGCTGGCCGAAGTACACGTCCAGGTCCGCCCGGCAAAACAGTAAGGCGAGCCGGGCTCTGCCCGGCTGCACCACATCCACATCGTCCCGTAGAGCCGGGCTCTGCCCGGCTACACCACATCCACATCGTCCCGTAGAGCCGGGCTCTGCCCGGCTACACCACATCCACTGTCGTCCAGGAGAGCCAGGCAATGACCGAATTCGCATTTTCGCTGGAGTGGGAAAAGCTGGGTAACGAGGGCGCCGACGCCGCCCTGGTCACCGAACGCGCCCGCGTCTTCGGCGGCTGGCTGGTGCGCGTAGGGACCAGCCCCGCCGCGATGGCCCTGACCTTCGTCGCCGACGGTGAAGGCCGCTGGGATGGCGAGGACTTCGGCGTGGAAGACTACGAAGAAGACGAAGAAGACGAAGAAGAGTACGAAGACGAGGAGGACGGCGAGGAAGACGCCGACGAAGACGAGGAGTACGAAGAGGAAGACGAGGACGAGGACGAGGAAGGCGAGGACGCCGACGCCACCGACGGAGCGCGGGCGTAACGCCTGCCTCCCGGCCCCCGTCATGTACGCCATCCGACGTGCCACCGAAGCCGATGCCGACATCCTGTCGGCGCTGGCCACGCGTACCTTCGTTGAAACCTTCGGCCCCCTGTACCCGGCCGAGGATCTGCAGGCCTTCCTTGACGAGGCCTACCCGGCCGCACGCCAGCGCGTGATCCTGGCCCACCCCGATTACGCGGTGTGGCTGCTGGAACGCGACGGTGTCGCCGTGGGTCATGCCGCGGCCGGTCCGTGCGGGTTGCCGCACCCCGAGGTCGCCCCGGGCGACGGCGAGCTCAAGCGGCTGTACCTGATCAAGGACGAGCAGAGCTGCGGCTGGGGCAGCCGGCTGCTGGAAACGGCGTTGGACTGGCTCGAACGCGAGGGGCCGCGCACGCTCTGGCTGGGGGTCTGGTCGGAGAACTTCGGCGCCCAGCGCTTCTACGCCCGCTACGGCTTCAGCAAGGTGGGCACCTACGAATTCCCGGTCGGCACGGTGCGCGACCTGGAATTCATCCTGCGGCGTCCGCCGGCACCGGCGCGCTGATCCCCCATTCCCTGCCGACGCACCGGCTGCACCGGCTTCACCCGCCGTTGCGGCCGTCCTTCGTCTAATGGGGTCGTTTCCTCCCGCAGGTTCCAGGGCCGCATGGCCAGGCTGAGTGCATGACTCCCCCCGTTTTACTGCTGCACGGCATCTGGAATGCCCGCGCCTGGGTCGGCCCCTTGGCCTGGCGCCTGCGCGCCCGTGGCTTCACCGTGGATACCTTCGGCTACGCCAGCGTGTTCGGTGGCCCCGATGTGGCCGTGCCGCAGCTGCTGGAGCGGCTCCGCGACAGCGGCCCGGTGTCGCTGGTGGGGCACAGCCTGGGCGGGCTGGTCGCGCTGGAGGCGCTGCGCCGGCAACCCGATCTGCCGGTCTCGCGGGTGGTCTGCCTGGGCTCGCCGCTGCGCGGCAGCGGTACCGCCCGGTCGCTGGCCGATCACGGCTGGTCGCTGGCGCTGGGCCGCAGCAGCGACCTGCTGCTGGACGGACTGCCGGCCTGGGAGGGCAGGGCGCAGGTCGGCCTGATCGCCGGCTCGGTCCCGCACGGCCTGGGCAGCCTGCTCGGCGCGATGGGCGAGGCCTCCGACGGCACCGTGGCACTGGATGAGACCCAGTTGCCCGGGCTGGCCGACCACTGCGTGGTGCCGGCCAGCCACAGCGGGCTGGTGTTCTCCCCGGACGCCGCGCGCCAGACCGCCGCGTTCCTGCGCGATGGGCGCTTTCGCCACGACCGCGCCGCCCACGCCGCCTGAGTCCCGGCGGGCTCCCGGGGGCGGACTAACACGGTCGCGCCGGGCGATCAGGTAGAATCCGCGCCCTGTTCCTCACGCAAGCACGGAAATACCCATGGGTAGAGGCCCCTCCATCGAGAACCGCAAAAACGCGTCCGACGCGAAGCGCGGCAAGATTTTCACCAAGATCATCCGCGAGATCGGCGTTGCCGCGCGCGGCGGTGGAGGCGACCCCAACAACAACCCGCGGCTGCGCGTGGCGATGGACAAGGGCCTGGCCTCGAACATGTCCAAGGACGTGATCGAACGCGCCATCAAGAAAGCCACCGGTGAACTGGAAGGCGTGGAATACGAGGAGATCCGCTACGAGGGCTATGCCCCCGGTGGCGTGGCCGTGATCGTGGACTGCCTGACCGACAACCGCGTGCGCACCGTGGCCGATGTCCGCCATGCGTTCAGCAAGTGCGGCGGCAACATGGGCACCGAAGGCTCGGTGTCTTTCATGTTCAAGCGCGTGGGCGTGCTGCACTTCGCCGCGGGCGCCAATGAAGAAGCCGTCACCGAGGCCGCCATCGAGGCGGGCGCGGACGACATCGTGGTCTATCCCGAAGATGGTGCGATCGACGTGCTCACCGCCGCCGACAGCTACCACGCGGTCAAGGATGCGATGGCCGCGGCCGGTCATACGCCGGACCATGCCGAGCTGACCTTCCGCGCCGACAACGACATCAAGGTCGAGGGCGACACCGCCCTGCAGGTCAAGAAGCTGCTGGACATGCTCGAAGACCTGGACGACGTGCAGGACGTGTTCTCCAACGCCGATCTCGGCGCGGACGCCTACGCCTGACCGTGCGCCTCACCGGTCGCTTTGCGCGACCGGTGAGCGGACAATGCGGACCATGATGACTCCTGCCGTTCCCTGTTATCGCCGCCGCAGCCGTCCGTTCCGGGCCGCGGCCGGCCGTGTGCGTGCCGCATGACCCGCATTCTCGGCATCGACCCCGGTTCGCAGCGCACCGGGGTGGGCATCATTGATGTGGACGCCACCGGCAAGGTCGTGCACGTGCACCACCTGCCGCTGGTGCTGCTGGGCGCCGACGACTTCCCGCAGCGGATGAAGCTGCTGGTGGTCGGGCTGACCGCCCTGGTGGAGGAATACCGCCCGGACGAGGTCGCCATCGAGAAGGTGTTCATGGCCCGCAACCCGGACTCGGCGCTGAAGCTGGGCCAGGC
The DNA here is from genome assembly GCF_049310345.1 of Stenotrophomonas sp. GZD-301. Classification (NCBI taxonomy): domain Bacteria; kingdom Pseudomonadati; phylum Pseudomonadota; class Gammaproteobacteria; order Lysobacterales; family Lysobacteraceae; genus Stenotrophomonas; species Stenotrophomonas sp. GZD-301. The sequence goes on from NZ_JBMOWY010000005.1 coordinate 10,322, forward strand.
GCGCGGCGCGGCGATCTCCGCCGTGGTCATGCGCGACCTGCCGGTCAGCGAGTACGCCGCCACCGAGATCAAGCTGGCCGTGGTCGGCCGCGGCGGTGCCGAAAAGCAACAGGTCCAACACATGGTCGGGCTTATGCTCAACCTGAAAACCAAGCTGCAGGCCGACGCCGCCGATGCGTTGGCGGTGGCCATCACCCACGCCCATGTACGGGCGACGGCGCAGCGCCTGGGCGTCAACGCGCGCATGGCCTGGAGCCGGAAATGAGGAACACTGCATGATTGGTCGTCTGCGCGGGATCGTGGCCTACAAGGCACCGCCGTGGCTGATGGTTGACGTCAACGGCGTCGGCTATGAGCTGGAAGCCCCGATGAGCACCTTCTACGACCTGCCCGATCTGGGCCGTGAGGTCACCCTGTTCACCCACTACGCGCAGAAGGAAGACAGCGTCTCGCTGTACGGCTTCCTGCGCGAGGGCGAGCGCCGGCTGTTCCGCGACGTGCAGAAGGTCAGCGGCATCGGCGCCAAGATCGCGCTGGCGGTCCTGTCCGGCGTCAGCGTGGACGAGTTCGCGCGCATGGTGCAGGCCGGTGACATCACCGCTCTTACCCGCATCCCGGGCATCGGCAAGAAGACCGCCGAGCGCATGGTGCTGGAGCTGCGCGACCGTGCCGCCACGTTTGGTGGTGGCGGAGCACCGATCGCCGGGGCCGCACCGGCCACCGATCCGGTCTCCGAAGCCACCGTGGCCCTGCAGCAGCTGGGTTACAAGCCGACCGAGGCGGCGCGCATGGCGCGCGACGCCAATGCCGAGGGCGACGATGTTGCCACCGTCATCCGCAAGGCCCTGCAGGCCGCGCTGCGCTGAGCCGCCGGCCGCTTCCCCGATCCTGAACGCCTGACGTCCGCCCCGGAGCCCCATGTCCACCACCACCACCCAGCACAGCAACGGCCAGGCCCCGCATGGCCACGCGCCGGCGGCCGGCGGCATGGCCCTGATGATCGGCGCCATCGGCGTGGTGTTCGGCGACATCGGCACCAGCCCGCTGTACACGCTGAAAGAAGCGTTCTCGCCGCACTACGGGCTCAACAGCGACCACGACACCGTGCTGGGTGTGCTGTCGCTGGCATTCTGGGCGCTCAACATCGTGGTCACGCTCAAGTACGTGACCATCATCATGCGGGCCGACAACGACGGCGAGGGCGGCATCATGGCCCTGATGGCGTTGACCCAGCGCACCCTGCGCCACGGCTCACGCTCGGCCTACGTGGTGGGCATCCTCGGCATCTTCGGCGCCTCGCTGTTCTTCGGCGATGGCGTGATTACCCCGGCCATCTCCGTGCTCGGCGCGGTCGAAGGCCTGGAGGTGGCCGCGCCCGGCCTGCATGCCTTCATCGTCCCGATCACCGTAGTGGTGCTGCTTGCCGTGTTCGCGGTGCAGCGTTTCGGTACCGAACGGATCGGCAAGCTGTTCGGGCCGATCACCTCGATCTGGTTCATCTCGCTGGCCGCGATCGGCATCTGGAACATCATCGATTCCCCGGAAGTGCTCAAGGCCTTCAACCCGATGTGGGCGCTGCGCTTCTTCATGGAACACGGCTGGCACGGGGTGTTCATCCTGGGCGCCGTGGTGCTGGCGGTGACCGGTGGCGAGGCGCTGTACGCCGACATGGGTCACTTCGGCGCCAAGCCGATCCGCCATGCGTGGTACTTCTTCGTGCTGCCGTGCCTGGTGCTGAACTACCTGGGGCAGGGCGCGCTGGTGCTCAACAACCCCGAAGCGGTGAAGAACCCGTTCTTCGAAGCCGTGCCGGAGTGGGCGCTGTACCCGATGATCATCCTGGCCACGATGGCGGCGGTGATCGCCTCGCAGTCGGTGATCACCGGCGCGTTCTCGGTCTCGCGCCAGGCCATGCAGCTGGGGTACATCCCGCGCATGCGCATTACCCATACCTCGCACGACACCATCGGCCAGATCTACATCCCGGGCATCAACTGGGGCATCGCGGTGATGGTGATCGGCCTGGTGCTGGCGTTCCGCAGCTCCTCCAACCTGGCCGTGGCCTACGGCATCTCGGTGTCGGCCACGATGCTCATCGATACCCTGCTGCTGGCCCTGGTGGCCCGCGCGCTGTGGCCCACCTCGCGCTACTGGATCATCCCGCTGTGCGCGGTGTTCTTCGTCATCGACCTCGGCTTTGTGATCGCCAACGGCGCCAAGCTGCTGCAGGGCGCATGGTTCCCGGTGGTGCTGGGCATCGTGCTGTTCACCATGATGCGTACCTGGCGGCGTGGCCGCGAGCTGCTGCGCGATGAAATCCGCAAGGACGGCATCCGCATCGATACCTTCCTGCCCGGGCTGATGCTGGCCCCGCCGGTACGCGTGCCGGGCACTGCCGTGTTCCTCACCGCCGACCCGTCGGTGGCCCCGCATGCGCTGATGCACAACCTCAAGCACAACAAGGTGCTGCACGAGCGCAACGTGTTCCTGCACGTGGTGACCCTGCCGGTGCCGTACGCGCCGGAGGGCCAGCGCCTGAAGATCGAGTCGGTGGGCGACGAGTTCTACCGCATCTACGTGCGCTTCGGCTTCATGGAGACCCCGGACGTGCCGCTGGCGCTGATGCGCTCGTGCGACCACGGCGGAATCTACTTCGACCCGATGGACACCACCTTCTTCGCCAGCCGCGAAACCATCGTGGCCACCGCCAACCGCGGCATGCCGATCTGGCGCGACAAGCTGTTCGCGCTGATGCATCGCAACGCCGCGCCGGCGACCGGGTTCTTCCGGATTCCGGGCAACCGGCTGGTCGAACTGGGCGCGCAGGTGGAGATCTGACTGCGTCAGATCGCCACCTGCGGCCCAAGGTTTGCGTCGCAAACCTTGGGTCCCGGGCACATTCCACCTGATCCCCCCACCTTCGGTGCGCCCCCTTGAACACCAAGGGGGCTCTCCTCCAGACGCTCGGCGCGAGCCGCGGACAAAGATGTCCCGGCTTTGCTTGCCTCGGCGGCGCACGGAGTGTCGCCGTCTCTCAGTAAACCGGCTGGCGCCGTTGCCTTGGTTTCGGCTTCGGCCTCTGCGGGCGCCGGGCGCAGCCCAACCGAATCCTCTTCCTTTTGCCGCATAATTGCCCCATGACTGACGACCGCATCATCGGTGCCGGTGCCACCCGCGAGGATGACACCACCGACGCCAGCATCCGCCCCAAGCGCATGGCCGACTACCTCGGCCAGGCGCCTGTGCGCGAGCAGCTGTCGATCTACATCGACGCGGCCAAGGGACGTGGCGACGCGCTCGACCACGTGCTGATCTTCGGCCCGCCCGGACTGGGCAAGACCACCCTGAGCCACGTGATCGCCAACGAGCTGGGCGTGGCGTTGCGGGTGACCTCCGGGCCGGTGATCGAAAAGGCCGGTGATCTGGCGGCGCTGCTGACCAACCTGCAGCCGCACGATGTGCTGTTCATCGACGAGATCCACCGCCTGTCGCCCGTGGTCGAGGAAGTGCTGTACCCGGCGATGGAAGATTTCCAGATCGACATCATGATCGGCGAGGGCCCTGCGGCCCGCTCGATCAAGATCGACCTGCCGCCGTTCACCCTGATCGGGGCCACCACCCGGGCCGGCCTGCTGACCGCGCCGCTGCGCGACCGCTTCGGCATCGTCCACCGGCTGGAGTTCTACACGCCCGAGGAACTGACCCGGATCGTGCGTCGCTCGGCCGCCATCCTCAACATCGACTGCACCGCCGAAGGCGCCGCCGAGATCGCGCGGCGCTCGCGCGGCACCCCGCGCATCGCCAACCGGCTGCTGCGCCGGGTGCGCGACTACGCCCAGGTCAAGGCCGCCGGCCATATCGACCAGGACGTGGCCCAGGCCGCCATGCAGATGCTGAAAGTGGACCCGGAAGGGTTCGATGACCTCGACCGGCGCCTGCTCAGGACGATGGTCGACTACTTCGACGGTGGCCCGGTGGGCATCGAGTCGCTGGCAGCGGCCCTGTCCGAAGAACGCGGCACCCTGGAAGACGTGGTCGAGCCGTACCTGATCCAGCAGGGCTTTCTGATCCGTACCGCGCGCGGCCGCATGTGCACGCACAAGGCCTACCGGCACATGGGCCTGAAGCCGAAGAACCCGCCCGCCGACCTGTTCGCGGAGGTTCCGGATGTCGGTTAGCCCCGGGTTCAGTTGGCCGACACGCATTTACTGGGAAGATACCGATGCTGGCGGTGTGGTCTACCACGCCCGCTATGTCGCCTTCATGGAGAGGGCGCGCACCGAATGGATGCGGGCACTGGGCTTTGGGCAGGAGCGCACGCGCACCGACCACGGGCTGGTGTTCGCGGTCCGCTCGATGAGCATGGATTTCCTGAGGCCGGCGCGACTGGACGATGCGCTGGCCGTGACCGCCACGCTGGTGCAGTGCAAGCGCGCCAGCCTGGTGTTCCACCAGGCGGTGTGTCGCGGCGATGAAACGCTGCTGACCGCGCAGGTGAAGATCGCGGCACTGGACGCCACCACATTCAAACCGCGCGGCATGGACGATGCATTCCATGCCGTGCTGAAACACCACGAATTTCCAGAATCCGCACACTGAGGAACAACGGATGATCGCAATGCTCCTGGCCCTGCAGGCCACGGTGGTCGAGGCGCTGCCGCAGGAAGTCACCAGCGCCGCGTCGCAGACCGTCGCGCAAGCCGCGCATGGCGGTGGCATCAATTACCTGGACCTGATGGTCAAGGCCAGCATCCCGGTGAAAATCATCGTGCTGCTGCTGCTGGCCGGCTCGTTCATCAGCTGGGTGATCATCTTCCGCAAGGCGCGCGTGTTCAACGCCGCCAACCGCGAGGCTGATGAGTTCGAAAGCCGCTTCTGGTCCGGTGCGGACCTGGGCAAGCTGTACAGCGCCGCCACCGACCGCAACCGCAAGGTGGGCGGCCTGGAAGCGATCTTCGAAGCCGGCTTCCGCGAGTTCACCCGCCTGCGCGACAAGCGCCGGCTGGACGGCCGCGCCCAGCTCGAAGGCGCCCAGCGCGCCATGCGCACAAGCTACACCCGTGAAGTGGACCAGATGGAGCGCAGCCTGGAGCTGCTCGCCAACATCGGCTCGACCGCCCCGTACGTGGGCCTGGTCGGTACGGTGTTCGGCATCATGGTGACCATGCACGACATGATCAACAGCGGCGAGCAGGCCGGTATCGCCTCGGTCGCGCCGGGCATTTCCGAAGCACTGTTCGCCACCGCCATCGGCCTGTTCGTGGCGATCCCGGCGGTGTGGGCCTACAACCGCTTCACCACCCGCGTGGAGCGCCTGTCGGTCCGCTTCGAAACCTTCGCAGAAGAGTTCAGCTCGATCCTGCAGCGCCAGACCGCGGGCGACGAGTAAGCGCCCAGCACCAAGGACCCTGCCATGACCGCTGCCATTGGCCGCCGCAAGCGCCGAAAGCTCAAATCCGAAATCAACGTCGTGCCGTACATCGACGTGATGCTGGTGCTGCTCATCATCTTCATGGTCACCGCGCCGCTGCTCACGCTGAGCTTCGATGTGGACCTGCCGAACTCCCAGGCCAAGGCGCTGGAGAGCAAGCAGGACCCGGTCGTCGTCTCGGTGCGCCTGGACGGCCAGCTCACGCTGAAGCTGCCCGACGCCAAGGAGCCGGCCGTGATGGAGGCGGCCGAACTGCAGGCGCGCCTCGGCGCGCTGTCGGCGCAGGACAAGAACCTGCGCGTGATCGTCGCTGCCGACCGCGCCGTGGCCTATGAAAAGGTCGTTGCGGCAATGGACGTGATCAAGCGCGCCAACGTCGAAAAGGTGGGTCTGGCGACCGATGCACGCTGAAGCCCTGCCACCGCAGCGCCAGCCCGAGGAAAAGTGGGGTCTGCCGATCGCGCTGGCGTTGGCCGTGCACCTGCTGCTGGCGCTGGTGTTCATCGCCGCCTGGCTGTGGTCGCCCCAGCGCAGCACCGAGGCCGCCGCCGGCGACCCGGCGATCGAGGCGAGCCTGCAGCTGTCGGCCGCCGAGGCCTCGGCCGCGCGCCAGGCGCTGCGTGCCTCCGAATCGCTGCCTGCGCTGCCCGAGCCGGTAGCCCAGCCCGAGCCCATTCCCGAAGACACCGTGCCGCCGCCGCAGCCGCTGCCCGAGCCGCGCCCGCAGGACGCGCCGACCCCGCAGCAGCAACAGGCCCAGGAGCGCGTGGCGCAGCCGGACAAGATCGATCAGGAAGCCGTCAACGCCCTGGCGGTCTCGGCCGAGAAGGCCAAGCAGGAACAGGAGGCCAAGCGCCGCCAGGAACAGATCGACCTGACCGAGCGCAAGCGCCAGGAACAGGCCGAGCAGAAGCTGCGGCTGGCCAAGCAGCAGGAAGAGGCCGACCAGAAAAAGAAGCTGGCCGAGCAGGAACAGAAGGCCAATGACGCCAAGGCCCAGGCCGAGCGCGACAAGAAGCTGGCCGAGATCCGCGCCAAGCGTGCCCAGGCCGAGAACGAAGCCAAGCTGGCCGAGCAGAAGCTGCGCCAGGTCACCGCCGCGCGCGCGGCCAGCGCGGCCGCCTCGACGGCTGGCGCTACCGGGGCTGCCCAGCCGGCGGCCGGGGCGGGCGGTACCAGCGACGACCTGCGGGCCAAGTACGCTGCCGCCATCCAGGCCAAGGTCACCGAAACCTGGATCCGTCCGCCGAGCGTCTCGCCGGGGCAGGGCTGCCGGATCGCGATCGTGCAGCTGCCGGGCGGGCGGGTCATGTCGGCTACCGTGGTGCCGCCGTGCCCTTACGATGATGCGGCCAAACGCTCGCTGGAGGCGGCAGTATTGAACGCCCAGCCGTTGCCTTACCGAGGCTTCGAAACCGTTTTCGCGCGCGAACTGACCCTGAATTTCCGGCCGGAGTGAGCCCGTGGGGCGCCCGTATCGTTAACGCGATGTGAGAGCGCCCCGGTTCGACACTCGGATTTCACGTGCGGTTGGTTCATGATTGCGAAACCGTTCAACCCGGTTCTGTTATCCCTCGTTGTGGTTTCCCGACTGAGCATTCCATGAAGATGATGTCTCGTTTACTGGTCGCGTGTGCGGCCCTGTTGCTCCCGTTTGCTGCCCTGGCGCAGCAGAAGGGCCTTGAAATCGACATCATCGGCGGCCGTGTCTCGGCCACGCCGATCACCGTGGTGCCGATGCCCTACCAGGGCTCCGCCGCCGCACCGGCCACCGATGTGGCCGCCGTGGTCCGCGCCGACCTGGACCGTTCCGGCCAGTTCAGCACCCTGCCCGAAGCGCAGATCGTCGAGAAGCCCACCCGCGGCAGCGAGATCCAGTTCCCCACCTGGCGCGCGCTGAAGCAGAACTACATCGTGGTCGGTCGCGTCATGGACGCCGGCGCCGGTGCCTACCGCGTCGAGTACGAGCTGTACGACGTGCCCAAGGGCGAGCGCCTGCTTGGCCTGGCAATGACCGCACGCGGCACCGCCATGCGCGATGTCGCCCACCAGATGGCCGATGCCATCTACGAGAAGATCACCGGTGTACGCGGCGCCTTCTGGACCCGCATCGCCTATGTCACCGCCAGCGGCAAGGGCGATGCCATGCGCTATGCCCTGATGGTGGCCGACTCGGACGGCTTCAACCCGCAGACCATCGTGCGTTCGGCCGAGCCGCTGCTCTCGCCGACCTGGAGCCCGGACGGCAGCAAGCTGGCCTACGTCAGCTTCGAGCGCGGCAATTCGGCCATCTACATCCAGAACATCGCCACCGGCGCCCGTGAGCTGGTCACCAGCTTCCGCGGCATCAACAGCGCCCCCTCGTTCTCCCCGGACGGCCGCCGCCTGGCCCTGTCGCTGTCGCGCAGCGGCAACCCGGAAATCTACGTGATGGACCTGGGCAGCAAGCAGCTGACCCAGCTGACCAACCACTTCGCCATCGACACCGAGCCGACCTGGAGCCCGGATGGCAGCAACGTCTACTTCACCTCCGACCGTGGCGGCCGCCCGCAGATCTACCAGGTCCCGGCCAGCGGTGGCAGCGCCTCGCGCGTGACCTTCCAGGGCAACTACAACGCCACCCCGAGCCTGTCCTACGACGGCAAGAAGCTGGTGGTGGCCCAGGGCAGCGGCAACACCTACAAGATCGCGCTGATGGACAGCAGCCTGGGTTCGGCGCGCTGGAGCACGCTGTCGCCGGGTTCGCTGGACGAATCGCCGAGCTTTGCGCCCAACGCAAGCATGGTGTTGTACGCCGCCCGCGAAGGTGGTCGTGGCGTGTTGTATGCCGTTTCGGCCGATGCGCGCGTGCGCCAGCGGCTGGTTTTGGCGGACGGTGACGTCCGCGAACCTTCGTGGTCGCCATACCGTACAAAGCGCTAACAGAGTGTTAAGATTCGCCGTATTCATCCCTCATCCGGCTTTAGGAGCCTCAAAGGTATCGCCATGAACAAGTCCACCCGTGTTCTGCTTGTCTCCCTGTTGTCCGTGGCCGTCCTGGCCGGTTGCTCCAAGAAGGTGAAGGAAGCGCCGGAAGCTCCGGTCGATACCGGCACCTCGACCACCCAGCCCACCGGTCCGTCCACCTCGGGCCTGTACGGTCCGGGCGACCTGGATACCGATTCCTGCCTGCGTCAGCGCGTCGTGTACTTCGACCTGGACCAGGACAGCCTGAAGCCGGAATTCCAGGCCATCATGGCTTGCCACGCCAAGTACCTGCGTGACCGTCCGTCCTCGCGCATCACCCTGCAGGGCCACGCCGACGAGCGCGGTTCGCGTGCCTACAACCAGGCCCTGGGCGAGCGTCGTGGCAATGGCGTGTCCTCGGCACTGCAGGCCAACGGTGGCTCGGCTTCGCAGCTGACCGTCGTGTCCTACGGTGAAGAGCGTCCGGTCTGCACCGAGACCAACGAGTCCTGCTGGTCGCAGAACCGTCGCGTCGAAATCGTCTACACCGCTCAGTAATAGATGCGCCTTCGATTCATATCGATGATCGTTGCGGCAGCCCTCGTGGCTGCCGCACCGGCCCACGCGCAACGCCAGAGTCTGGCCGACCGCGTGGGGTCGCTTGAGCAGCAGGTGCTCAACAACCAGTCCAACACGGACATGCTCAACCAGCTCAACCAGCTCCGCACGCAGATGCAGGCGCTGCAGTCGCAGGTGGAGCAGTTGCAGCACGAGAACGCCCAGCTCAAGCAGACCAGCCAGGACCAGTACCTGGATCTGGACGGGCGGCTGAACCGGCTGGAAGGCGGCGCTGCGCCGGCCCTGCCTGCCGCGCCTGCTGCCAAGGCCCCCGTGGCCCCCCCGAAACCGGCAACGGCCGCTTCCGAGCGGCCGCCTTCCGTGCACGGCGATCCTGGCAGCCTGTCGGCCAGCGGCGACGAACGCACCGCCTACAACGTCGCCTTCGACGCCCTCAAGGCCGGCAAGTACGACGATTCCTCGCAGCTCTTCCTGAGCTTCCTGGAGCTGTACCCCAACGGCGTGTACACCCCCAATGCCTTGTACTGGCTGGGCGAGAGCTACTACGCCACACGCAATTTCCCGCTGGCCGAGGCGCAGTTCCGCGACCTCGTCTCGCGCTACCCGACCCACGACAAGGCGTCCGGTGGCATGCTCAAAATCGGCCTGTCGCAGTATGGCGAAGGCAAGATCGACGCCGCCCAGGCCACCCTGGAGCAGGTCGTCAGCACCTACCCGGGCTCGGATGCCGCGCGCACCGCGCAGGACCGCCTGCAGTCGATCCGGCTGGGCCAGCAGATCCGCTGAGACCCCGCCGGCCCAGGCCGGTATACTTGGCTGTTGGGCAACCGCCAGTGCGGTCGTCACCCTGTAGGGCCGGGCCATGCCCGGCCGTCGTCGTTTCCGCAGCCGTAGTCCCAGAACACCCTCATGACCGTATCCCTGTCCGCCGCCGCCGCGCTCCCCAGCGAGATCGTGCAATCGCCCCTGCCGCGCCTGAAGATCACCGAGATCTTCACCTCGTTGCAGGGCGAAGCCGATACCGCCGGCTGGCCGACCGTGTTCGTCCGCCTGACCGGTTGTCCGCTGCGCTGCACCTACTGCGACACCGCCTACGCCTTCCACGGCGGTACCTGGTGGGACATCGATGCGATCGTCGCCGAGGTGCTGGCGCAGGGCGTCCACCACGTCTGCGTGACCGGCGGCGAGCCGCTGGCGCAGAAGCGCTGCCTGGTGCTGCTGGAGAAGCTCTGCGATGCCGGCCTGGACGTCTCGCTGGAAACCTCCGGTGCGCTGGACGTCAGCGCGGTGGATCCGCGCGTTTCGCGCGTGGTTGACCTCAAGACCCCCGGCTCGGGTGAAATGGCCCGCAACCGGCTGGAAAATCTGCCGCTGCTGACCCGCCGCGACCAGATCAAGTTCGTGCTGTGCAGCCGCGAGGACTACGACTGGGCGCGCAGCATGGTCGCCGAGCACCGGCTCAACGAGCGCAGCATGGTGCTGTTCTCGCCGAGCAAGGACCAGGTGAGCCCGCGCGAACTGGCCGACTGGATCGTCGAAGACCGCCTGCCGGTCCGCTTCCAGATGCAGCTTCACAAGCTCCTCTGGGACGACGCACCCGGGCGATGACCGGCTGCCGGGCGGCCCCGGGCCTCCCTTCCTGATCACTTCCGGCGCGGGACAGCGTGCTGGCTTTCCCGCAACCTACCGGAAATACCCCCCATGAAGAATGCAGTTGTCCTCCTGTCCGGCGGCATGGATTCCGCCGCCGTCGTCGCCATCGCCCGTGAGCAGGGCTTCGCCGTCCACGCGCTGAGCGTGCGCTACGGCCAGCGCCACACCTCCGAACTCGATGCCGCCGCCGCGGTCGCCACGGCGCTGGGCGCCGTCGCCCACAAGACCGTCAACGTCGACCTGCGCAGCATCGGCGGCTCGGCGCTGACCGACGATATCGACGTGCCCGAGGCGGGCGGCGAGGGCATCCCCGTCACCTACGTGCCGGCGCGCAACACCATCATGCTGTCCGTCGCCCTGGGCTGGGCCGAAGTGCTGGGCGCCAACGACATCTTCTGCGGCGTCAACGCCGTGGACTACTCCGGCTACCCGGACTGCCGCCCCGAGTTCATCACCGCCTTCCAGACCCTGGCCAACCTCGCCACCAAGGCCGGCGTGGAAGGGGCGGGCATCCAGATCCACGCGCCGCTGCAGTTCCTGAGCAAGGCCGACATCGTGCGTGAAGGCGTGCGCCTGGGCGTGGACTTCGGGCTGACCGTGTCCTGCTACAACGCCGACGACAGCGGCGCGGCCTGCGGCCACTGCGATGCCTGCCGCCTGCGCGCGCAGGGCTTCGCCGATGCCGGCGTGGCCGATCCCACCCGTTACGCCTGATCGCCACACGGGTACGCCTGCGCGCCAAGATAGGTTAGAATGCGCACCCCCGGCAGCGATGTCGGGGCATGCAATGGGCCGTTAGCTCAGTCGGTAGAGCAGAAGACTTTTAATCTTTTGGTCGATGGTTCGAATCCATCACGGCCCACCACTGCATCGATGAACGAAGGCGCCTGCGAGGGCGCCTTTTTTCGTTGCGCCACGTTGCGGGCCGCCAGCATTTCACGCAATCTTTCTGCTTCATTGAACGGCAGGGACAGCGCATGACGCAGGGAACGCACACGACGGCAGCGCCGGCAACACACGGAGCGGTGGCTGCACGCACCGGGATCGCGCCCGGGTGGCGCCGCGCAGGCGGGGCCGCTCTGCTGCTCGCCGCGTTGGGCACTGCGACCGCGCACGCAGCGCCGGATGCCGGGCTGACGGTCGAGTACTACGACGTGCAGGGAACCACGCTCCCTCAACTGCGCGCGTCGCTGAGCGCCCTCGGGCCGGTTGATGACGACGGCGAACGCCACCACGGCCAGGTGAACTGGAACCTGCAATGGCGCTACAACTACAGCACCGATCGCGGTGGCTGCCGGCTGACCGGGTTCGCCGTCCAGCGCAGCACCACCATGCAGTTGCCGCGCTGGGTGGATGTGGATCGCGCGTCGCCGGCGCTGCGCAGCGAATGGGAGCGGTACAGCCAGGCGCTTCGCCTGCATGAGGACGGCCATGTCGAAACCGGTGCGCTCGCGGCAGCCGAGATCGAACGTCGCGCGGCGGCGGTCAAACGCAGCTCGACCTGCGCGGCACTGGGCACCACCCTGGATGGCATCGGCAAGGCCGTGGTTCAGGAGTTCAAGGCGCGCGATGTCGAGTACGACGCGACCACCGGGCACGGCGCTACGCAGGGCGCGCAGATCTGAACACCACGCGATGAGCGCCGGCTCCACGTTGAGCAGGCGCTGTCCGCGCTGAACGCGCCTGTCGATCAACCAGTGATCAACCGGCGCGAGGTGGTCCCGTCAGTGTCGTGCCAGATCGCGGTCGATGACGTCGAGTAGACGCTGCGCACGGGCGCGCGCGGATTCGCCGGCACGCGCGCCGACCGCAAGGTCCGGGACGATGCCGGCGACCTCGTCGCTGCCATCGGCACGCAGCCGCACACAGTTGGGAATGCGCACGCGCAGATGGCTGTTGGGCAGTTCGGCCGGTGACGCGGCGCTCATGAACCCGCAGCCGTAACCACCGCTGCGGCTGCCCACAACGCGCGCGATGGCGTTGTCCTGCAGGCGGGCCGCGAACATCTCCGCCGAGGACGAGGTTTTGCCGTCGATCAGCAGATAGACCGGACCGGTCCAGGCGCCGCGATGCGCACGCACGTCCTGCGCCCAGTCCAGGCGGTGGGCGATGAGGAAGTCGTCGAGCCGGTCCACCGCCGGGTCGGCCAACGGCCCACCCGATGTCCCGGCCGCGACCAGACGCCGGCAGCGCTGTGCCGTCCAGTCCTGTTGGGTCTGCCAGACCCATGACAGAACACAGGCGGGAGACTGTGCGGCGCGCAGCGCGGCTGCGAACGCCGTGCGCTGCTGCACCAGCAACGGGCGGGCACGGGCATCGGGATGGTGCCGGGTCAGTGCGTCGTCGAGCCGCTCGAACTGCTCCTGCAGATAGTCGACGCCGGCGCCGGACGCGCTCATCTGCAACGTGGCCGAGCGCACCGGCTGATCGGTGAACAGGCGGGCGAGGGTGTCGCCGCTGTCGTCGCCACCGGGATTGGTGCCGACGTCGACCAGCACGGCGTCCACGGCCTGCTGCCGGAAGCGACGCAGTGTGGCGGCGATCTCCGCGACCCAGGCCTCCTGCAGCGTGGCCCGCATGGTGCGCACCCCATCGGCGTGGCGCAGCTGCGGCCACAGCCGATGGCACAGGCCGGGATAGCGCAGCGCGTCGAACTCGTGCAGGCGCAGCAGGCCGAGGCGGCGCCCGTCGGCGAGGGTGATCACACCGCTGCGCAGGGCCGGCTCGGCGTTGCCGCCGACGGCGCGGTACGCCGGTAGCGTCTGCAGCGGCAGGCTGTAGTCCTGGCGGCCTTCGTCGACCACGCCCAGCACCGCGCAGCCGGTGGTCGCGTCGAGGGCGCGCGGGTCCACCGCAGCGGGCATCGGCCCGGGTGCATCGGTTGATTGGCGGTCGAGCAGGGCCAGGTGCCCATCATGGAAACCGGCCAGAAAGGTGCGCAGTGCCTGTTCCGCTTCGGCATCGCTGTGCGCCTCGTCCACCGCGCGGGCGGCGGCATGCGCCAGGACCGGCAGGTCCACACCGCTCTGCGGCGACGCCATCCACGCCAGGTGGGCGTAGTCGTCCTGCAGCGTCTGCGTCAGCGCGGCCAGATCGGCACGCCAGGCGGCGCGGTCCACCTCGGTGGCGGCGTGGACAGGTGCCGTTGCCAGCACCCCGAGCAGTGCGCCGGTGAGCGCCATCCGTAGCGTGCGTGGTGTCATCCGTGATCTCCGCGGGTGCGGCGCGCCGTTGCGCCGGTGTCTGCATGGAACCTGCAGGATGCTAGCAAACAACAGCGCCCTCACACCCCCGTTCGGCAACCGCGCGCATGATCAGGCCGTACCCCTGAAGTCGGGATCGACGATCCCGCGGAGCGGTGCCATGAAGACCATCAACACCGGCCCGCGCGTCCGCGCCCTCAATCAGATCATTGGCGTGGCCCGCGACGGGCATGACCTGTATGCGCGCGGCGTAGCGGACATGCAGGACAACGACCCGGACCTGGGCGCGCTGCTGATGCGCATGGCCGAGTCGAACGCCAGGGTGGTGGACCGCGTGAGCGGCCTGGTACGCCTGGAAGGCGGCCGGCCCGTGCGACACGGCACGATCGCCGGCCATGTACGCGGCTATTTCGGCTGGCTGGGGACGGTGCTGGGCGATGCAGGCATCCAGTATCTGAGCGAAAGCCAGGCCAGCGAGGCCCGGCTGATCCGGGTCATGGAAGCGGCGGTACGCCACGGTGACCTTGGTGAGGACACGTGCGGGACGCTGGACGCGATGCTGCGCGACACACGCCTGTGCCGCGACGACATGCGCGGGCGGCTGGACACCATGCGCGCGCGCGATCCCTGAGGAAGCGTCGGACATCTCATGCAACAGTACCGGCGGCACGCAAGGCGTGCCCGCCACGGAGTGGGTCAATGATGATCGTACTGAAAGACGCGACGGGCAGACGACTGCGCCTGGGCGAGGGATGCCTGCTGGAAGACGGCGTGCTGTTCCACCGTCGCATGATGCTGGTGGCGGTGGGCGATGGGCTTCGCCTGCCGCCTGGCGTGCTGGACGTGATCAACGCGTCGGTCGCCGGCAGCGTGTGGTTGTCGGCGGACCTGCAGCTCCATCCGGCCGTGCGGCCGTTGCGCTGGGAAACCCTGCACGCGCCGACCTGATCCTCGGGACCGTCGTGATCCCGGACATCCGTGAGGCTGCGCGAACGCGCAGCCCCACCGTACCTGTGCAGCGACGCCGCGGTTACTTCTGCTGCGGCGACCGGGTGCTGTCCTTGGTGCCCTGTTCCTGCTTCTGCTGCTTGGCCAACGCGTCCTTGCGCTCCTGCTCCTTCTGCTGATCGGTCTGGGCAGCGGCATTCTTCTGGACGTTGTTTTCGTTGTTCTGCATGTTGGACATGGTGTTACTCCAATACGACGTGATGTCGCAGGACCATGCTGGACCCGGTGCCGTTACGCAGGGGTCGCACGCGCATGAGGGTAGGGTTAGTGCGTGTGCCTGCGTGTGCCTGCGCGTGGCGGCGTTCAGGTGAACAGGTCGATGACGTCGATCACGGTGTCGCTGCTGTCGTGCCCGCGCTCGTACCGTTGCCGATCGTGCGACTGGAGATAGTCATCATCGATCAAGCCGCTGAAGTACACCATGCCCACCAGCAGCAGCACCGGCGAGGCCAGCAGCGACAGCAGCAGCGGGAACAGGCCCAGCAGTACACCGCCCTTGAACATCGTGACGATGGCAAGCACGCCGCCACACAGACCCAGCGCGATCCCCAGCAGCAGCCCGGCCCAGCCCAGCGGAAGCAGGAAACACAGCCACGACAGCAGCAGGATCAGCCACGCCACGCGCGCGCGGCGGCGTGGCGGCGTCCTGGCCGTGGCGGCGGATACGGGTACGGCGGCGTTGCTGGCGGTGGTCATGCAAGGTCCTTGTTGCAGGCAGGGCACATCCTACCGCTGCGACGGCCGTGCGGACGCGTGCACCTGCCGTCAACGGGGCGGCGGCGATACTGCGCGGCGATACCCGTTGCGCGCCGGTGCGCGCAGAATACGAGGCTGTCCGTCGTCGTACCGCTGGAGGTTGCATGAACCGTATCGTCCTCACCGTTGCCGTTGCACTGGTCCTGGCAGGCTGCTCGCGCAGTCCCGAGGCGACCGACCCCGCCGCGTCCGCCGCGCCGGCGCGCACCGCCCCCGTCGCACTGCCCGCAGCGCCGTCGGATACGGCCACGGCCAGCCCGTCGTTCGACTGCGCCAAGGCAACCTCCGACGCGGAGAAGTGGGTGTGCACCGATGAGGGCCTGGCAGCGTTGGACCGACAGCTGGCCGCGCAGTACAAGCGCGTGCAGACCGCGCCGGACGAACTGGACATCGCCGCCGAGCAGCGCGGCTGGATCAAGGGCCGCGACGCCTGCACCCGCGCCGTGGACCCGCGACAGTGCCTGCGCGAGGCCTACCAGACGCGTCTGGTGGAGCTGACCGTCAACAGCGGCGGCGTGCGCGCGAGCGCGACCGGTAGCTATCGCTGCGACGACGCCGCCAAGCCGCTGAAGGTGGTGTTCTACAACGACATCGACCCGGCGGCGGCGATCGTGACTCTGGGCACCGACCAGGCCATCGTGTTCCCGATCGAAAGCGCCAGCGGCAGCCGCTACGGCCGCGAAGGCGTGGAGTTCTGGGAACACCAAGGCGAGGCGACGCTGGACTTCTACGGCACCGCGCTGCGCTGCACGGTCGAACCCTGACGCGCGCGCCGGTCAGCGCACGCGGCGGTAGCGCACTTCGTTCTGGCGGTCGCCCACTTCGGTGGTGACGAAACCGTCGCGGCTCTGGCTGATGTCGAACACGCTGTCGCCGACATTCAGCCGGCCGCCGTTGACCCAGCCGGACAGCGTCTGGCCGCGCGCCTGCGCCGACATGCGGCCGTCGGTGTCGATGCGCATGCGGATGTCGGCACCGTACATGGCGTTGTAGCCCTCGAACTCCCCGATCATCCAGGACGGCACATACGAGGTGTGCCGGGCGCCCTGGTAACGGTCGTCGTCGTAGCGGTCGTCTGACGTGTTGGCGTTGTGGACCAGCGCGCCCAGGATGGCCGCACCGATCAGCACGCCGGCGGCAACCTTGGCGTCGTGATTGTCATCGTCGTCCCGGTCATGGCGTGAGCCGCCCCCCTGCACGCGGAAGGTGGCCCGGCACCCGTCGTCCACCCACACCTCGCGGCGGTCGTAGTCCCAGCTGCGGCCCTGGCGGCAGTCCGCGCCGGACAACTGCCGCTCCAGGCTGACATGGCCGGCGTACGGCAGGGAGCAGGCGTGATACCGGTTGTCGCGGCTTTCGCAGGTGACGACATCATCGGCCCGCGCATCGGCGAGGCTGGCGATCAGCAACAGCGGTGCGCTCCACAGAAGACGGGTCTGCATGGTATCGGTCCGTGGCCCACGGGCGGGCCCTGTGGATCGAACGATGCCAGTGGCGGATGAAGAATGGATGAAGGCGCGGGCCTGCGCGGCTCAGGCAGCGCGCCCGGTTTCCATTGCACCGAAGCAGGAGCGGATGGCGTCGAGCAGCTCGCTCATCGAGTAGGGCTTGGGCAGGAAATGAATGCCTTCGCGCAGGCGTGCGGTGACCTCGGCCGGGTCCAGCCCCGAGGTGACCAGCACCGGCAGCCCGGGCTGGGCGCTGCGGATCAGGTGCGCGGCATCGATGCCATTGAGGTCGCCCAGGCACACATCGGTGAACACCAGATCGAAACGCTCGCCCGCGCGCAGCAGGCCGAGCGCCGCTTCGGCCGAACTGACCGCGGTCACCTCGCAGGCCTGGCTTTCCAGCGCGAGCCGGCTCAGCTCGCGGGTATCTTCGGTGTCTTCGATCAGCAGTACGCGCGGGATGACGTGGCGCTTGGACAGCAACATGACGCGGAATTCCCTGGGGTTGGCCGGAAACGGCGCGCAAGTATGGGGCGGCGCAGGTTAGCGGCTCGTGCAGGCGGCCCGGCGGGTGCGATGCCGATGCAGCAGGTACACGCCGACGACGGCCAGCAGCGCGGCCGACAGCCGCAGGCTGTTGCCCTGCCAGCCGATCGCGGTGGCGTCGCTCACCTGCATGACGTTCCAGGCCATGTTCAGCGAGACGTGCAGGACCACGGCGCTCCACAGCGTGTTGCGATCCAGGCTGCACAGCACGGCGAACACGACACCGCCGATGCCGGTCATCGCAAACACCTGCAGCGCCATTCCGCCGCCACCGCCGAACGACCACCAGTGGATGGCACCGAAGATCACAGCCTGCACCAGCGCGGCGAGCCACCAGGGCCAGCCCTGCTGGCGGTGGGCGAACAGGAAGCCGAAGCCACGGAAGACGATTTCCTCGGCCAGTGGAAACAGCAGCGCCAGCATCACCAGCGGCAGCAGGCGCGCCTCCGTGCTGATGCCGCCCAGCCACCAGAGGCCAAGCCAGCACGGCAGCGTGGCCAGCAGCACGATGGCCGGGCCCTGCCAGCCGCTGCCACCCAGCCCCAGCGCCTGCCGCAGCGGCAGGTCCGGACGCAGCCAGCCCGCGACCGCGATGACCAGCAGCACGCCCAGCCCGTTGTCGAGGATGGCGCCGCCGAAGGGGATGGGCAGGCCGGGAATCGGCAGGCCGGCCCAGCCAGCGAGATCACGCAGGTTGATCGACACCAGCAGGGTGGCGACGATCAGGCTGGCGCTGAGCCAGCGGGGACGGCGGTGGGACGCGGGCATGGCCGGATTCCTTGGCGTGCGATACGCGCAGTGTGCGGCGCCGGCAACGCGGGGACATGGGGCAGAGGTCGGGGGGCCGTTGGTCACGCGGCGTTGCGCCGTACTCAGCCACGGCAGGGTAGAGTCGGGGTTTGATCGATGGAGTGGCGACGATGCAATGCCCCGTATGCAAGACCCAGGCGCTGGTGATGTCCGAGCGCCAGGGCATCGAGATCGACTACTGCCCGCAGTGCCGTGGCGTGTGGCTGGACCGTGGCGAACTGGACAAGATCATCGAACGCTCGGTGGGCGGCGCCGCGCCGGCACCGGTGCGTGCGGCCACGCCCCCCCCGCCGCCGCCGTCGGTGCAGCATCGCGATACGCGTCATCTGGGCCAGCAGTACGGCGACCAGCAGGGCTATCGCAAGAAGAAGAAAGAAAGCTTCCTGTCGGACCTGTTCGATTTCTGAGCCGGCCCGGCTGCGCCGGTCTCAGGGCCGGCGCAGGATGAATTCCAGGTCGCGGCTGTCGCCGACCACGAAGTCGTACTGGCCGACCGGCACGCAGCCGTAGCGCGCATAGAAGCGCTGCGCACCGTGGTTTTCCGACCACACGCCCACCCACAGGGTGCGGCGTGCGGGCTGGTCCAGCCAGGCGAGGAACGCGTCCATCAGGCGCGCGCCATGACCACCGCTCTGGTGGCGGGCCAGCACATACAGGCGTTTGAGCTCGATATCGCCGGGGCGCGCGTCGGCGTGTGGCAACCCGTTCGGGCCGGCCGCCAGATAGCCCACCGCGCGCCCGTCCTCTTCCAGCAACCACACCGCGCTGTGCGGATCGTCCAGCTCGCGCCGCTGCGGTGCCGGGCTGTAGTGCGCCTGCAGGAACGCATGGAGATCCTCCGGCGGATACGAATCGCCGAAGGTTTCGGTGTAGGTCGCGATGGCAATGGCCGACACAGCGTCGGCATCGGCCACGCTGGCGCGGCGGATCTGCAGGGACATGGGAGCGCGTACGGGGAAACGGTGCGGCAGCTTACGGCATCCCGGGCATGCCCCGGGCGCACGCGGCGCCCGGGACGCATGCAGGCCTAGAACCAGACCCGCACGCCGGCTACCCAGCGGGTGTCGCGCGCGTCTTCGCCGGCGGCCGCGTGATGGTCGGCGGTGTCGCCGAACAGGCGCTCGTGACTGATGCCGATGTAAGGCGCGAAGCGGCGGCTGAACTCGTAGCGCAGGCGCAGGCCGGCCTCCACCTTGTTCAGGCCGGCACCGGTGCCGTACTCGGGTTCATCCTTGGCCGAGAACGTGGCCTCCACCAGTGGTTGCAGGATCAGGCGATTGGTCAGCAGCAGTTCGTACTCCACTTCGACCGTGGCCGCGACCTGGCCGCCTTCGCCGATGTAGGCGGTGGCGGAGGTCTCGAACTTGTACGGCGCCAGGCCCTGGATGCCGATGGCCGCCCAGGTGCGCGCGTCGGCAGGACGGAAATCCTGCTTCACCCCGACCAGCACGTCCCACCACGGCGACACGCTGCGGCCGTACAGCAGTTCCAGATCCGACGATCCGGTGCGGCCATCGCTGCGCTCGCCTTCACTGCGCATCCAGAGGCGGTTGATGTTGCCGCCGATCCAGCCACTGGCCTCCCAGGCCTGGCCATTGCCGTGCTTGCCGTCCCACTGCTCCAGGCGGTTGATCAGCAGCATGCTGTGGATCTCCGGCGCGTGTTCCATCGCGCCGTGGTCGATCGGTGGAAACGCGGCGATGCGATCGGCCGCGGTGACGGCGGGAATCGGCTCGAGCGGTTCCCGCGGCGCGGGGGCCGCGTGGTCCATCGTCGAATGGTCCATCGTGCCGTGGTCCATGCTGCCGTGGTCCATTGTCGAATGGTCCATCGTGCTGTGGTCCATGTTGCCGTGGTCCATCGTCGAATGGTCCATCTTGCTATGGTCCATGCCGCCGTGGCCCGCGTGCGAGGATGTACCGGCGGTGGCGGGCGGGGCGGTCTCCGCAGGCGCGGTGGAATGCGCATGCGACTGTGCCCAGGCAGGCGCCGACAGTGCGGCCAGCAGTGCCGCCGTCAGCAGGCGGGGGGCGTGAGCGGTGAGCGTGCTCATTCTTCGATCCTCACTTCGCGCATCATGCCCGCTTCCATGTGGTACAGCAGATGGCAGTGGTACGCCCAGCGGCCCAGCGCATCGGCGCGCACGCGGTAGGTGCGCCGCGTGCCGGGTGGCATGTCGATGGTGTGCTTGCGCAGGTGGAAGTCGCCATCGGCGTTTTCCAGGTCGCTCCACACGCCGTGCAGGTGGATGGGATGCTGCATCATGGTGTCGTTGACCAGCACGATGCGCATGCGCTCGCCGTAGTTCAGGCGCAGCGGTTCGGCGCTGGCGAAGGGAATGCCGTCGAAGGACCAGCTGAACTTTTCCATGTGGCCGGTGAGGTGCAGTTCGACCTCGCGGCCGGGATCGCGCCCATCCGGATCGTCGAACAGACTGCGCATCGCGCCGTAGGTAAGCACCTGGCGGCCGTTGTCGCGCAGCCCGATGCCGGGATCGTCGAGCTTGGGCTCGGTGGCCATGCTCTGCATGTCGATCAGCGGATTGCCCGTCTCGCTCGGTGCGTGGCGCGGCGCCTTGTCGTTGCCGCCGTGCGCGGCGTGGCCCATGCTCGCGCCGCAGCCGCCTTCCATGCCCTTCATGTCGTGGCCCATGCCGCCCATGTCGTGGCCCATGTCGGACATGGTCAGCAGCGGGCGCGGGTCGCGCGCGGGAATGGGGGCCTGCAGGCCGTGGCGGACTGCCAGCGTACCGGCGGCATAACCGGTGCGGCCCATGTCCTGGCAGAACAGGGTGTAGGCATCCTGGCCGCTGGGTTCGACGATGACATCGAAGGTTTCCGCCGGTGCGATGCGGAATTCATCGATGGTGACCGGATGGATGTACTGCCCGTCGGCGGCGACCACGGTCATCTTCAGGCCGGGGATGCGCACGTCGAAGTAGGTCATCGAGCCGCCGTTGATGAAACGCAGCAGCACCTTTTCGCCACTGCGGAACAGACCGGTCCAGTTGCCGGCCGGCGTGGTGCCGTTGAGCAGGTAGGTATAGGTGTGCGCGTTGATGTCGGAGATGTCGGTGGGGGTCATCCGCATCCGGCCCCACATGCCGCGGTCGGCGGTGGCCGCCGCCCAGCCGTCGCGGCGCACGTCGCGCAGGAAGTCGGGCAGGGTGCGCTTGTAGTAGTTGTCGTACTCGGCGAGCTTTTTCATGCGCCGGAACAGTGCGCCCGGGTCCATGTCGGTCCAGTCCGAGAGCATGATCACGTGCTCGCGGTCGTAGCGGTACGGCGCCGGCTGCAGCGGGTCGATGATCAGTGCGCCGTACAGGCCGGCCTGTTCCTGGAACATCGAATGGCTGTGGTACCAGTACGTGCCGGACTGCTTGAGGGTGAACCGGTACTGGTAGGCCTCGCCCGGCGCGATGCCGTTGAAGCTCAGGCCGGGCACGCCGTCCATGTTGGCCGGCAGCAGGATGCCGTGCCAGTGGATGGAAGTGGGATGCCCCTGCAGCGCATTGGCCACGCGGACCGCGACGGTGTCGCCCTCGCGCCAGCGCAGGATGGGGGCGGGCAGGCTGCCGTTGACGGTGATCGCCGGGCGGGTACGGCCGGTGAAATTGGCCAGCGACTCGCCGATGCTCAACTGGAATTCCTGGCCGCTGAGGACCTGCGGGGCGGCAGCGAGGCCGGGACCGGCGGCGGCGAACGCGCGTGGGCTGAGGCCGGTGGCGGCCAGACCGGCGGCGACGCCACCGGCGGCCAGCCCCTGGACGAACAGGCGGCGCGACGGCATGGGCAGGGCGCCCGGGCCGGGTTGGGTTGGGAAAGACATTGCAGCTCCGAATCGGATCCAATGGCACGCGCAGGTGCCAGTACGCCATCCGCGCAGGCAGCGCGGGGCATCGCGTCAGTCGGGCGCTCGTGGGGAGCGCGGGATCAGGCGATCGGAGGGCGGGTGATGCGGTCCAGCGGCAGGCTGGGCAGGGTGGCGCGGACCGGTGGCAGCGGTGCCAGCGCGGGCGGGGGCGGTGTGGCGATCCAGGCAATCTGGACAGCCAGGCTGGGCTGCTGTGCGCAGGTGCGCAGGCAATCCTTGATCTTGCAGGGGTCGCTTTCGTGCGGTGCCTGGGCGTGGTCGAGCCCTGCCGTCTGCGGCGGCGCGGCCACGGCGTCGTGGCCGTGGCAGGGCGGCGCGGGAGCGGTGACGGCGGCATCCACCGGGTGCGCCATTGCCAGTGCCATTGGCCCGGCCAAGGCAGCGTTCAACCCGTTGAGCAACAGGCTGAGCATCAGGATCAGGCGCAGGAGCAGGCCACCGGCGGTCATGGGCGTCACCTTACCGCCAACGCGGCGGAGGCGCACCCGTGGCTGAACGCGGGGTTCAACTCTGGAGCCCACTCCGTCGGCAGGGACGGCCGCATCAGCCTTCCTCGCGCACGATCTCGACCAGCCGCGCGCCGTAACGCGACAGCTTGGTGCCGCCGATGCCACCCACCCGGGCCAACGCATCGACGCTGGTGGGCCGCTGTTCGGCGATGTTGCGCAGGGTGCTGTCGTGGAAGATCACAAACGCCGGCACGTTCTGTTCGCGGGCCAGTTCGGCACGCAGGCCGCGCAGGGCGTTGAACAGCGCCAGGTCCTGCGGCAGCACGGACAGGCCGGTGCGCTGGCCGCTGCGGTCGCGTTCGCGGCCGGCGGCGGGGCTCTCACGGCGCATCATGACCTTGCGCCGGCCCTTGAGCACGTCGCGGCTGGCATCGGTGAGGCGCAGGCCGCCGTAGGCCTCGCTGTCCACTTCGAGCAGGCTGGCGGCCACCAGCTGGCGGAACACGCTGCGCCAGGTGCGGGCGTCCAGGTCCTTGCCGATGCCGTAAGTGCTCAGTTCGGTATGCCCGAACTGGCGGATCTTCTCGTTCTCGCCGCCGCGCAGGATGTCGATCAGGTGGCCCACGCCGAAGCGCTGGCCGCTGCGGTACACGCAGCTCAGCGCCTTCTGTGCGGCCACGCTGGCGTCCCACGCATCGGGGGGAACCAGGCAGTTGTCGCAGTTGCCGCACGGCTGCGGGTAGGTTTCGCCGAAGCCGGCCAGCAGGACCTGGCGGCGGCACTGCATGGATTCGCAGTAGCCAAGCAGGTGGTCGAGCTTGGCGCGCTCGAGCGTCTTGCGCTCTTCGCCGGCTTCGGACTGCTCGATCATCTGCTTGAGCAGCACGACATCGCCCAGGCCGTAGCAGAGCCAGGCCTCGGCCGGCTCGCCATCGCGCCCGGCACGCCCGGTTTCCTGGTAGTAGCCTTCCATCGACTTGGGCAGGTCGGTATGCGCGACGAAGCGGACATCGGGTTTGTCGATGCCCATGCCGAAGGCGATGGTGGCGCACATCACGATGCCATCCTCGCGCAGGAAGCGGCGCTGGTTGGCGGCACGCA
Organism: Stenotrophomonas sp. GZD-301; assembly: GCF_049310345.1. NCBI lineage: Bacteria > Pseudomonadati > Pseudomonadota > Gammaproteobacteria > Lysobacterales > Lysobacteraceae > Stenotrophomonas > Stenotrophomonas sp. GZD-301. Next base: position 34,125 of record NZ_JBMOWY010000005.1, read on the forward strand.
CCTCGGCGGGCAGGCCGGCGTGATAGGGCAGGGCGTTCATGCCCTCGCGGCACAGGAACTCGGCGGTTTCCTCGACCTTGCGCCGCGACATGCAGTAGACGATGCCGGCCGCGTCGCGGTGGGCCTTCAGGAAGTCCAGCAGCTGGCGCTTGGCGTTGTCCTTCTGGACGACGGTGTAGCGGATGTTGGGACGATCGAAGGAGCTGACGAAGTGCTGGGCGTTGGTGAGGTCCAGCCGCTCGGCGATTTCGCGCTGGGTCGGCGGGTCGGCGGTGGCGGTGAGCGCGATGCGCGGCACGTCCGGCCAGCGCTCGTGCAGCACGGTCAGCTGGCGGTATTCGGGGCGGAAATCATGGCCCCACTGCGAGACGCAATGGGCTTCGTCGATGGCAAACAGGGCGATCCGGCTGCGTGCCAGCAGGGACAGGAAGCGGCCGGTGAGCAGGCGTTCCGGGGCGACGTAGAGCAGTTCGAGTTCGCCGGCGAGCAGCTCGCGTTCGACCCGGGCGGCGGTCTCGCCATCCAGGGTGGAATTGAGGTACTCGGCGCGCACGCCCAGCTGGCGCAGGGCTTCGACCTGGTCCTGCATGAGCGCGATCAGCGGCGAGATGACGATGCCGGTGCCGTCGCGCAGCAGGGAAGGCACCTGGTAGCACAGCGACTTGCCGCCGCCGGTGGGCATCAATACGAGCGCGTCATTGCCGGCGGCGACATGTTCGACGATCGCCTGCTGCGGACCGCGGAAATCGTCGTAACCAAAAATGCGGCTGAGCAGGTCGTGCGCGGGGCGGGAAGACATCCTCGTAGTTTACAGGGCTGAGCGACCCGAGGAGGGTCATCCAATTCTGGGTTTGAACGTAAGCGAAGAGCCATCCGGGGAAGGAGCCCCCCTTGAGTCAAGGGGGGCGCGCCGACAGGCGCGGGGGCTGTGGCCGGCGACTTGTGCAGGGTCCAAGGTTTCGCGAAGCGGAACCTTGGAAATCCCGCAGGGGCAAAGCCCCAGAGGGATTACTGCAACAAAGAGCGCAGCATCCAGGCGTACTTTTCGTGGGTCTGCAGGCGCTGGGTCATCAGGTCTTCGGTCGGAGCGTCGTCGGCGTCGTCGGCCACGTCGAGCACCTTGCGGGCGGTGCGGCACACGGCCTCGTTGGCGGCGACCAACTGGCGTACCATTTCACGCCAGTCCGCGCTGTCGGTCAGGCCCGGTTCCTCGGCGATCGAGGTCAGGGCCGCGAATTCGCGGTAGGAGCCCGGGGCATTGAAGCCCAGTGCACGGATACGTTCAGCAACGTCGTCCAGGGCTGCCCACTGCTCGGTGTACTGGGTCTCGAACATGGTGTGCAGCGAGTTGAACATCGACCCGGTGACATTCCAATGGAAATTGTGGGTCTTCAGGTAGAGCGTGAACGCATCCGCCTGGAAGGCCGCCAGCCCATCGGCAATCTTCTTGCGATCGCCTTCCTTGATCCCGATATCAATGTTCGGGGCCGAGGGGGCCGCCGTTGCCAGCTTCTGCTTACCGGTCTGGGTCTTCTTTGCCGGCGTCTTGGTTTTCGCCATGGGGGATATCCTCCTTGTGGATGGGATGGCCTTCACAATAGATCAGACTAACCTTTCAGATGTAATCAAAGTTTTAAACGATCCGATTGATGACCGCTATCAACAAACCTTCCGTTTCCTCTCTGCACCTGCAACAGCGCGCGATCGACGGGGCGATGAGCCGCGACCGCGGTCGCTTGCTGGGGATGCTCTCGCGCTGTCGAGCCAAACCGGCCGATGCGGCCGTGGCGGCCGCGTTCGAGCAGGCCTTGCAGGCGTCGGTACAGCGGCGTGAGGCACGCGCACGGAACCGGCCGACGATCAGTCTGGATGACAGCCTGCCGATTGCGCGTGAAGCTGAACGGATCACCGCGCTGATCCGCGACCACCAGGTCGTGGTGATCGCCGGTGAGACCGGCTCGGGCAAGACCACCCAGCTGCCCAAACTGTGTCTGGCTGCCGGCCGGGGCGTGGCCGGGATGATCGGCTGCACCCAGCCGCGACGGATTGCCGCACGTGCGGTGGCCACCCGCGTGGCCCAGGAACTCCAGTCCGAGCTGGGCACCACGGTGGGCTACCAGGTGCGCTTCACCGACCGGGTCGGCGACGACACCCGCATCAAGTTCATGACCGACGGCATCCTGCTGGCTGAAATCAGCAGCGACCGCTGGCTGTCGCAGTACGACACGATCATCGTCGACGAAGCGCACGAGCGCAGCCTCAACATCGACTTCCTGCTGGGCTACCTCAAGCAGCTGTTGAAGAAGCGGCCGGACCTGAAGCTGATCGTGACGTCGGCGACGATCGATACGTCGCGGTTTGCCGAGCATTTCGACGATGCGCCGGTGATCAGCGTGGAAGGCCGTACCTTCCCGGTGGAAGTGCGCTACCGCCCGCTGGAAGGCGAGGGCGCTGGCGACGAGGAAGGCGGTCGCGATGGCGAGCGCACCGTCAACGAGGCGGTGGTGGCGGCGGTGGATGAGATCACCCGGCTCGATCCGCGCGGCGACATCCTGCTGTTCTTCCCCGGCGAACGCGAGATCCGCGACGCGCACCAGTCCCTGGAACGGCGCAAGTACCGCGAAACCGAGGTGCTGCCGCTGTATGCGCGGCTGTCGGTGAAGGACCAGGACCAGGTGTTCAACCCAGGCAGCAAACGGCGCATCGTGCTGGCCACCAACGTGGCCGAAACCTCGCTGACCGTGCCGCGCATCCGCTACGTGGTCGATCCCGGCCTGGCCCGGGTCAAGCGTTACAGCCCGCGGCAGAAGCTGGACCGCCTGCATATCGAAGCGGTGTCGCAGGCCAGCGCCAACCAGCGCAAGGGCCGTTGCGGACGCGTGTCGGAGGGCATCTGCTACCGCCTGTACTCGGAAGCGGAGTTCCTCTCGCGGCCGGAGTTCACCGATCCGGAAATCCGCCGCTCCAGCCTGTCCGGCGTGATCCTGCGCATGCTGCAGCTGGGCCTGGGCCGGATCGAGGACTTCCCGTTCCTGGAGGCGCCGGACGAGCGCGCCATCGCCGATGGCTGGCAGCAGCTGGGCGAACTGGGCGCGGTGGACGCCGAGCGCCGGCTCACGCCGGTCGGGCGACAGATGGCGCGCCTGCCGGTGGACGTCAAACTGGCACGCATGCTGGTAGCGGCGCAGGCCCAGGGCTGCCTGCGCCCGATGCTGGTGATCGCCGCGTTCCTGGGCATCCAGGACCCGCGCGAGCGCCCGCCCGAAGCGCGCGCGGCCGCCGACAACGCGCACGCGCTGTTTGCCGACGGCCGCTCCGAATTCGTCGGGGTGCTGCGCCTGTGGGACGGCTACCGCCAGGCCCATGAGGACCTGCCCCAATCCAAGCTGCGGGGCTGGTGCGAGCGCCATTTCCTCGGCTTCCTACGCATGCGCGAGTGGCGCGAGCTGCATCGCCAGCTGCGCGTATTGTGCGAAGAACTCGGCTGGACCGAAGAGCCGGCCGCCACTGCGCTGGAGCCGTTGCTGGCCGGATCGTCCGCGCCGGCGAGGGTGAGAGGGGAGCGGGGAGAGGAAGCGAGAAAGCATAAGAAACCGGCGCGCGATGATGAGGCCAAGGCCAAGGCTACCCGTGGCCAGCAACACCGTGCCGCGCGCCTGGCCCGTGAAGGCAAGGCCGAGCCGCCGCCCGCCACGGCGGCACCGGCATCGGCCGCGCCTGCCGACGCCCGCGAGGCGCGCGGTGGCTTCAGCGAGAAGGTGCGCGCTGCGGCCTACCAGACGCTGCATCGGGCGCTGATTGCCGGCCTGCCCACGCAGATCGGCCACCGCAGTGACAAGGGCGATTTCCTCGCTCCGCGCCAACGCCGGTTCCTGCCGTTCCCGGGCTCGGTGCTGGCCAAGCGGCCGCCGCCGTGGCTGCTCACCGCGACGCTGCTGGATACCCAGAAGATCTGGGGCCTCACCAACGCGGCGATCGAACCGGACTGGGTGATCGCCGAACTGCCGCATCTGCTGCTGCGCAAGCACTTCGACCCGCACTGGTCACGTGCGCAGGGCCAGGTGCTGGCCTCGGAGCAGATCAGTCTGTTCGGGCTGGTGCTGGCGCCGAAAAAACCGGTGCATTACGGCCGCATCGCACCGGGCGAGGCGCACGACATCTTCGTGCGTCAGGGCCTGGTGACCGGCGAGATCAACACCCGTGCCAGCGTCATCGCCGACAACCTCAAGGTACTGGAGCAGGCGCGCGAGGAAGAAGCCAAGCTGCGTCGCGCCGGCATCGTCGCCGACGAAGGCTGGCAGGCCCGCTGGTATCTGGACCGCGTTCCGGCGGAGATCCATTCGGCGACCGGCCTGGACACGTGGTGGAAGGGACTGGCGCCGGACAAGCGGCGCGCGCTGGCGTGGACGCTGGCCGATCTGTTGCCGGGCGAGGGCAGCGATGCCGACCGGTATCCGGCGTACCTGCCGCTGGGGGATGCGCGGCTGGCGCTGCATTACCGTTTCGAGCCGGGCAGCGAGGACGACGGGGTCAGCCTGGATGTTCCGCTGCACCTGCTCAATGCGCTGGATCCGGCACGGCTGTCGTGGCTGGCACCGGGCTTCGTGGCCGACAAGGCCTCCGCGCTGATCCGCAGCCTGCCCAAGGCGATGCGCCGCAACTATGTGCCGGCACCGGATTTCGGCCGCGCCTTCGCCGAGGCGTACCCGGACCCCACGGCAGACGACATCCGCGGCGAGCTGGCGCGGTTCCTGTCGCGGGCCACCGGGGCGCAGGTGGCCGCTACCGATTTCGACGATGCCGCGCTGGAATCGCATCTGCGCATGAACCTGCGCCTGCACGACGCCAATGGCACGCTGCTGGCCACCTCCCGCGACCTGGACGCGCTGCGGGCGCGCTTCGGCGAGAAGGCCGGCGCGGCCTTTGCCGCGCGGGCCGGGCGGGCGCTGGCGGCTGACGGGCTGCGTGATTTCCCGGCCACGCCGATTCCGCTGCAGGTGCCGGGCGAAGCCGGCGTGCCGGCCTATCCGGCGCTGGTGGACGAGGGCGAGAGCGCCGCGCTGCGCATCTTCGCCGATCGCAATGAAGCGCTGGAGCAGCATCCGCGCGGGGTGCGCCGCCTGCTGGAGATCGCGCTGGCCGACAAGGCCAAGCAGGCCCGCAAGCAGTTGCCCGTTCCGCCCAAGACCGGCCTGCTGTATGCCGCGATCGAATCGCAGGAGCGGTTGCGCGGGGATCTGGTCGAGGCGGCGATGAACGCCGTGCTGGCCGACGGCCTGGGCGACATCCGCGACCCGGCCGCGTTCGCGCAGCGCCGCGATGCGGCGGGCAAGGGCCTGTTCGGTGAAGCGATGGCGCGGTTGAAACTGGCCGAGAACATCCTGGCGCACGTGGCCGAGCTCAAGCCGCAGCTGGAAGCGCCGTTGATGGGCTGGGCGCGCGGCAACCTGGATGACATGGAGCAGCAGCTGGCCGCGCTGATCCATCCCGGCTTCCTGCGCGATACGCCGGCCGATGCGCTGGCGCAGCTGCCGCGCTACCTGCGCGCGATGATCCTGCGTGCCGAACGTGCCAAGCGCGATCCGCCACGTGACCAGGCGCGGATGCTGGAACTGCGCCCGTTCCTGGACGCGCTGCACGAGGCCGAACAGCGCGGCCAACGCGACCGTCCGCAATGGCAGGAACTGCGCTGGGATCTGGAAGAGCTGCGGGTATCGCTGTTCGCGCAGGAGCTCGGGGCGAAAAGCGGAATCTCGGCCAAGAAGCTGGCCCAGCGCGTGGCGGCGCTGCGCAGACCCTGAGCCAACGGCCGCCCCGCGGGTTGCGCGGGGCGGTCGCGGTTACTTGACGCGACGGACCTTGGCGCGGGTGTTGGCACCCTTCACCTGCAGGTACCAGGCGCCCATCACGCCGGGGGTGATGGTGACCTGCGGCGACTGCGCGCGGATGCCGGACAGGCTGGCACTGTCGGTCTGCTCCCACTCCTGCGCATTGGCCAGCACATAGCGGCGGCCCTTGCCGAAGCCACGGAACTCGCCTTCCAGGGTGCTGATGATCGGCTCGCTGCTGCCGAAGTCGAAGAAGCCGCGGTTCTTGACGATCACTTCCTGGCGGCCTTCCTCGCGCGCCTGCTCCTTGACCTGCTCGCGGACCTGCTCGCGCACATCGGCGGCGACGGCGGCGACCTTGCCCTGCAGCCAGTTGTTGAGCGCGGCCAGTTCGGCGGGTTTGAGCTTGTCCAGGCCGGCGGCCTTGAACTCGTCGGGCGTCATCTGCTGCTGCAGGTCGCCTTCGACCACGCGCTGTGCCCAGGCAGGTGCCGACAGGCTGAGCAGGACGGCCACAGCGGCCAACAACCGCAGACGGGAAAAGCGCATGGCAGGTCTCCTTGGGATGAACGCAGTGTAGGGCCAGTGGGCCGGTGCAGCGGTTTTGATTGTTCCCTTGCACGGGCGGCGCTAGTGTAGCTACCTCTGTCTTGTCTGCACGATGCTGTGAACCGCGCTTCTGTCCCCGGCCTGGATGCCTTGTTGAACCGACCCTCGGCGGCGTCGCTGCCGCCGGCCCTGTGCGAGGCGCTGCGCGCGCGCTGGCAGGCCCCCGATACCGATCAGCAGATGCGCAGCAGCTGGACGGTGCTGGCCGACACGCTGGACGCGCTGGCGCTGCTGTCGGCCGATGAAAGCGCGTTGCTGGCCGCACTGCTGTTCGACCTGCCGGGACTGCGCGCCGGACTGGACGGCCTGCCCCTGGGCACGCTGAAGCCGGCCGTGGTCGGCCTGCTGGAGGGCCAGGACGCGGCCGACCAGGTGTGGGCGCTGCACGCCGGGCGCGAGGCCGGGCGCAACAGCGAGGGCCTGCGCCGGCTGCTGCTGTCGATCATCCAGGATCTGCGCGTGGTGCCGATCCTGCTGTCGCGGCAGCTGGCGCGCATGCGCGCTGCCGACCGCCTGCCGGACGAACAGCGCCGTGCGCTGGCCCAGCTCACCCGCGACATCCACGCGCCGCTGGCCAACCGCCTGGGCATCTGGCAGTTGAAGTGGGAACTGGAAGACCTCGCGTTCCGCCATCTGGAGCCGGAGACCTACCGCCGCATCGCCCGCGAGGTGGATGAAACCCGCGTGGCGCGCGAACGCTACGTGGAAAGCGTCAAGAAGGCGCTCGCGCGCGAACTGGCTGCACAGGGCATCCATGCCGAGGTCAGTGGCCGCCCGAAGCACATCTACAGCATCTGGCGGAAGATGCAGAAGAAGCGGCTGGCCTTCGAGCAGCTGTACGACATCCGTGCGCTGCGGTTGATGGTCGATGACGTGGCCGCCTGCTACGCCGCGCTGGGCGTGGTGCATGCGCTGTGGGCACCGGTACCCAGCGAATTCGACGATTACATCGCACGGCCCAAGGCCAACGACTACCGCTCGCTGCACACGGCGGTGGTCGGCCCGGAAGGGCGCACCATCGAAGTGCAGATCCGCACCCATGACATGCACGCCCAGGCCGAACTCGGCGTAGCCGCGCACTGGCGCTACAAGGAAGGCAGCAAGGGCGCGGAGAAGGCATTCGATCGCAAGATCACCTGGATGCGGCAGTTGCTGGAGCATTCCCAGGACGGGCAGGCCGGCGAATTGGCCGGCGCGCTGGATGCCGAACTGACCGAGGACCGGGTCTACGCGCTGAGCCCCAAGGGCGAGGTGATGGACCTGCCGCAGGGGGCCACCCCGCTGGATTTTGCCTACCACGTGCACACGATGGTCGGGCACCGCTGCCGTGGCGCCAAGGTCAATGGCCGCATCGTGCCACTGACCTATCGCCTGCGCAGCGGCGACCGGGTCGAGATCCTCACCTCCAAGGAGGCCGATCCGCGGCGCGACTGGCTGCTGGCCTCCAACGGCTTCCTGGCCAGCAACCGCTCGCGCGAGAAGGTCCGTGGCTGGTTCCACAAGCTGGACCGGGCGCGCAACGTACAGGCCGGCCGTGATCTGCTCGACCGCGAACTCAAGCGGCTCGGTCTGCAGCATGCCGACCTGGGCGTGGCGGCGAAGAAATTCCATGCCGACAGCGTGGACGATCTCTACATCCAGGTCGCGCTGGGCGATACCGGCCCCAGCCAGGTCAGCCGCGCGCTGCTGGAGGCCGAACGTGCCGCCAGCCAGCCGGCGGCACCGGCATTGCCGCGCCCGACCGCGCGCCGCGACAGCCTGGGCAAGTCCAAATTCACCGTGCAGGGCGTGGGCAACCTGCTGGTACAGCTGGCGCGGTGCTGCCAGCCGGTGGCCGGCGAGCCGATCGTCGGCTACCTCACCCGCAGCCGTGGCGTCACCGTGCACCGCACCGACTGCGCCGCACTGGCGCGCCTGTCGGCGGCCAGCCCGCAGCGCATCCTGCCGGTGGAGTGGGGCCAGGCCGGCGGTGGCTACGAAGTGGACGTGGTGGTCGAGGCCGTGGACCGCCGCTGGCTGCTCAAGGACATCACCAACCTCATCGCGCAGGAAGACGCATACGTGCTGGACATCCACAGCGACAACGTGCGCAACAGCGGTCGCGCGCACCTGCGGCTGCGCCTGAAGGTCAGCGATTACGGGCAGCTGTCCACGCTGCTGGGCAAGCTGGATGCCCTGCCGGGCGTCAGCGAAGCCCGGCGTCTAGGCTGACCTCACGTGACGCCGGCTAGGCTCGCGGCATGAGCCGTGACGCTGACAGGCAGGACCGCGCGCACGAGGTGCTGACGCGTGTCCGCCGCGAGGGACGCTGGTGGTGGTTGCAGGCACGCCACGCCCGCCGCATCTGGCGCTGGGCGCTGCTGGCGGCGGCGGTGCTGTTCATCGCACTGGTGCTGCTGCGCCGGCCACTGGCCAACTGGTTCTGGGATGCCCCGCCGATCGAGCACCTGCTGCAGCAGGGCGACCGCGCGCTCGCGGCCGGTCGCCTGACCGCCGCCGATGGTACCGGCGCGCGCGAGTGGTACCTGGCGGCACAGGCGGTGGACAGCGACCGCGGCGAAGCGCGGGCCGGACTGGCACGCACGGGCCAGGCTGCGGTGCAGCAGGCCCGCAGTGCGCTGGCGCGTGGCGACATCGATGCCGCCGAGACGGCGCTGGCGCTGGCGCGCACGCTGCAGGTGCCGCAGCGCGATGTCGATGGGCTGGCCCAGCAGCTGCGCCAGCAGCGCGTGGCGCGCGCCGGCGTGGACGGCCTGCTGGCGCGCGCCGCCGCCGCGTTGCAGGCGCAGCACCTGGACGACGGTCCGGACAGTGCGCTGCCGCTCTACCAGCAGGTGCTGGTCCTGGTGCCCACCCAGGTGCAGGCGCTGGAGGGGCGCGAAGACGCCCTGTCGGATCTGCTGCAGCAGGCGCGGTCAAACGCCGTGCGCGGTGATGTGGCTGCGGCAGCGGCGGCCGTACACCGTGCGCGGGGCTTCGATGCCGGCCACGTGGACCTGCCGGCCACCGAGGAAGCGCTGAACATCGCGCTGGAGCGGCGCCTGCGCGACGGCCAGGCTGCACTGCGCCGCCAGCGTCTGGAGACTGCGGCCGCCGCGTTCCAGGCGGTACTGGCGGCGGCGCCGGACGATGCCGCCGCGCGCCAGGGCCTGCAGCGCGTGGCCGAGGCCCACCTGCAGCGTGCCGCGCGCCTGGCCGGTGACTTCCGCTTTGAAGCGGCCGAGCAGGTGCTCGCCTCGGCCCAGGCGCTGGGGGCGCCGGCGCGCACCCTGGCCGATGCGCGCCGCGGTATCCAGCAGGCCCGGCAGGCGCAGCGGGCGCTGCAGGCGCCGACCGCTCCGCGGGCCCAGCGCGAGCGCAGCCTGATGGCGCTGCTGCGGCGCATCGAGGAGGCCGAGGCGCGTGGTGACTTTCTCGCGCCGCCGGGCCGCAGCGCCTACGACGCGCTGCGCGAAGCCCAGGCGCTTGCGCCACAGGATGTGCGCGTGCGCGCCGCCGCCGGGCGGCTGCTGCCGGCCAGCCGCACCTGCTTCGAAGACCGTCTGCGCGAGAACCGGGTGGTCGCCGCAGGCGCATGCCTGGAGGCCTGGCAGACCCTGACGCGCAGCGATGCGAGCCTGTCGCAGGCCCGGCAACGCCTCGCGCAGCGCTGGCTGGCGATCGGCAGCGAGCGGCTTGGCGCCGGCGATATCGACTTCGCCGCGCAGGCACTGGACCAGGCGCGCCACTGGCAGCCGGACCTGCCCGAGCTGCCTGCCTTCGCCGAGCGCCTGCGCAGCGCGCAGGGCGGCTGAGCCACGGCGCACCTGCGACCCGGGTCGGCTATAGTGCCGCCGTTGTCATTTCTGCCCAGCTCCGCAATGCCCACGCATGCCTGTGTCTTCATCCGCCCTCCCTGCCACGCTCCGCGCGGCAGCGTGCCGGCGCGGCGCGCGACTGCCGTCCAGGGCGTGGCGTGACCACGCCCGGCGGCCTGCAGGTGTCCGTCGCACTCTGCACCTGGAATGGTGAAGCATTCCTTGCCGAGCAGTTGCGCAGTATCGGTGCCCAGCACCGGCGTCCTGACCAGGTGGTCATTTGCGACGACTGTTCCAGCGATGCGACCTGGTCATGCCTGCAGCAGGAGGCGGAGACACTGCGCGCGCTCGGCATCCAGGTCGACCTCCATCGGCATGCCACCAACCAGGGCTACGTGCGCAACTTCGAGTACGCCCTGCGCCACTGCCGGGGGGATGTCGTGTTTCTGTGCGACCAGGACGATGTATGGCATCCGGACAAGGTGGCCGTGTTCACGGCCGCGTTCGAGCGCCGCCCTGCGTTGACGATGCTGCACGGCGATGCCCGGCTGGTCGACGGGCAGGGCGAGCCGCTTGGTGCGCGTCTGTTCGAGGTACTGGAGGTGGGCGTCGATGAGATCGCGCGCGAGCATCGCGGCGAGGCATTCGAGGTGCTGCTCGGGCGCAACGTCGTGACCGGGGCCACCGCCGCGCTGCGCCGTGGCTTGGTCGACGTAGCGTTGCCGGTCGCGCCCGGCTGGATCCATGACGAGTGGTTGGCGCTGGTCGCGGCTGCCGGCGATGGACTGGACTGCCTGGAGCCGCCGCTGGTGGATTACCGCCAGCACGGCGGCAACCAGGTCGGCGCACGACGGCGTGGCGTGCGGGACCGCGTGGTGCGTGACGGCGCGACGCGCCGGGCGTACCTGGCCAAGCGACTCGCGCAGATGGAGGCGTTGTCGGCGCGCATTGCCGATGGCCTGGCGCTGTCGGTGGAACGCCAGGCGATGGTGCAGCAGCGGCTTCTGCACGCCCGCGCGCGCGCCTCGCTGCCCGACGCGTTCTGGACACGCCTGCGGCACGTCTGGGGCGAGTACCGTAGCGGGCGCTACACGCGCTATTCCAATGGCCTGCGCTCGCTGGCCATCGATCTTCTGGATGTGAAGTGACCGATATGACGATTTCCCAGGCCGCGCCCCCCCGCCAGGCCGTGGCCGCCGCCGACATCTGCGCGGTGATCGTGACCTACGCGCCCGATCTGGATCTGCTGGCGCGCGTGGTCGAGGCCGTGCGTGGCCAGGTCGGGCACGTGGTGGTGTTCGACAACGGCAGCCCGGCGGCAGATGTGGCCGTCCGGCTGCACACACTCGCCGGGGAGGGGGTCAGTGTGATCGCCTCGCCGGTCAACGTTGGCCTCGGCGCAGCGCTCAACCGCGCCTGCGAACAGGCGCGCCGGATCGGCGTGGGGCACGTAATGCTGATGGACCAGGACAGCGTGCTTGAAGCCGGCATGGTGGAGACCTTGGCCACCGCGCTGGCCGCATTGCGGCAGCAGGGGCCGGTGGCGGCGGTTGGCCCCCAGTTCCGCGATTCGCGCAGTGGCGACCTTGCGCCGTTCATCCGCCTCGGCTTCCCGATCAACCACAAGTTCTATGGTGGCCCGGGCCAGTACGTGCCCTGCGATTTCCTGATCACCTCCGGTTCGCTGATTCCGCTGGCATCGCTGGACCGTGTGGGTCCGATGGATGAGTCGCTGTTCATCGACAACATCGACATGGACTGGTGTTTCCGCGCTACGGCGGCGGGCCTGGGCCTGTATGGCATCTGCGATGCGCAGATGCAGCACAGCATTGGCGAACAGCTGAGGCCTTCCCGCATCAAGCGCGATGGCGTCATCGTGCACAAGCCGTTCCGCCTGTACTACATCATGCGCAACCGGGTGCTGCTGTACGGGCGTCCGCACACCTCCCGGGTCTGGGTGGGCCAGGATCTGCCACGGCTTATCCTCAAGCTGCTCAGCAACGGGGTGTTCATCGCGCCCCGTCTGGTTCGCCTGCGGTTCATGTTGCGCGGACTGTGGGATGGCGTGCGCGGGCGCAGCGGTCCCATGCCGCCTGCGTAGCCGCCTGAACGCCGCACAGGCAGGCGCCGCAACGGCTGTCGCCCTGCGTTAGACTGCCGCGATCCTCCTGTTGCGCAATGCCCCGTGCCCCGACGCTACGATTCCGACGATATCGACGAGTTCGACGACGACACCGAAAGCCGCTGGCCGCAGTGGCGTCGTCGCCTGATCACCTGGGGCATGGCCGCGTTCGCGCTCGCTCTGGGCTTCCTGATTCCCTATACGGTGTACCTGAACCAACAGGTCACCCAGCGGTTTGGCGAGCTGCGCTGGCAGATACCCACCCGCGTCTATGCGCGCCCGCTGGTGCTGGCGCCGGGCGTGGCGATGGACGCGCAGACGCTGAAGACCGAACTGGCCGCCTCGGCCTACCGGGAGGACGGCACCGGCAAGCCGGTCGCCACCTATTCCCAGGAAGGCGGCCGCTTCGTCATTTCCAGCCGCGGCTACAACGACGTGGACGGCCCCGTGGCCCCGCGCCGGGTCGAGCTCAGCCTGTCCGGCGGCCAGGTCGCCTCGCTGCGCGATGCCGACAGCCGCAAGGCGGTGAAGGCGGCACGGCTGGACCCGGCGCGCATCGCCACCCTCTACGGCCAGAAGCAGGAAGAACGGCGCCTGGTCCGGATCGAAGAGACCCCCGAACTGCTGGTTACCGGCCTGCAGGCGGTCGAGGACAAGGACTTCAACCGCCACCACGGCATCGACCTTAGCGGCATCGCGCGGGCGATCTGGGTGACGGTGCGCTCCGGCGGACAGAGCCGCCAGGGCGCGTCCACGCTGACCCAGCAGCTGGCCCGCAGCGGTCTGCTCGGGATCGGCAAGGAACAGACCGTCACCCGCAAGTTCAATGAAGTGCTGTACGCGCTGATCATGGAGGCGCGCTACGACAAGCGCACCATCCTGGAGGCCTATCTCAACCAGGTGTACCTCGGGCAGCGCGGCAGCCAGGCCATCCACGGCATGTCCTCGGGGGCGGAGTTCTGGTTCGGGCGCGACCTTGCCTCGCTCAACACCGAGCACATCGCGCTGCTGATCGGTCTGGTCAAGGGGCCGTCCTACTACGACCCGCGGCGCAACCCGGAGCGTGCGCTGGACCGGCGCAACTTCGTGCTGGGCAAGCTGCATGAGAGCCGGCTGATCGACGATGCCGAGTACCAGCGTGCGCTGAAGGCACCGCTGGGCGTGCCGAAGAATCCCGGCCTGATCGCCGCCAACCGGTTCCCGGCCTACGTGGATCTGGTGCGTCGCCAGCTGGGCCACGACTACCCGGAGGCCGCGCTGCAGGGCGCAGGCCTGAGCGTGATGACCGGCATGTCGCCCTCGGCGCAGGCGTACTCCGAAGGCGCGGTGACGCGCACGCTGAAGTCGCTGGAGACCAAGCGCCGCCCCGAGCTGCAGGCCGGGCTGGTGCTGACCGACGTGCACAACGGCGACGTGCTGGCGGTGGTCGGCAGCCGCGACGTGTCCGAGCCAGGTTTCAACCGCGCGATCGAAGCGCAGCGACAGGTCGGTTCGCTGCTCAAGCCGTTCGTCTACCTGCTGGCGCTGGCGCAACCTGACCGCTATTCGCTGGCCAGCTGGGTCGACGATTCGCCGGTGACCGTGCAGCTCAGCCGCGGCAAGCGCTGGACGCCCGGCAATGCCGACAACCGCAGCCACGGCACGGTGCGGATGATCGATGCGCTGGCGCACTCCTACAACCAGGCCACGGTGCGGATCGGCATGGCGGTCGAGCCGCAGCGGCTGACCCAGCTGATCCATGTGCTGGCCGGGATCAAGGCCGAGCCGAATCCGGCGGTGATCCTGGGCGCGACCGACCAGAGCCCGTATGCGATGGCGCAGCTGTACCAGTTCCTGGCATCCGGCGGTGAGATCCAGCCGCTGCATGCCGTGCGCGGCGTGCTCGATCCGCAGGGCAAGCTGCTCAAGCGCTACGACAAATCCCCCGCGCCGGCGCAGGAAGGCGACTCGATTGCCGCCAACCTGATCAGCATCGGTCTGCAGCAGGTGGTGTCCAGCGGCACCGCACAGCGCCTGAACGCCGATGGCCTGGCCCGCCTGCAGCCCGCCGGCAAGACCGGTACGTCCAACGACGGCCGCGACAGCTGGTATGCCGGCTACACCGGCGACCACCTGGCGGTGGTGTGGATCGGCAACGACCAGAACGAACAGACCGGCCTGTTCGGCGCCAGCGGCGCCATGCGGGTCTGGTCGGGCATCTTCACCCGCCTGCCGAGTTCGCCGCTGCGGGTCAGCAACAAAGGACTGGATTGGCAGTACGTGGAAGCAAGCGGCACCGCCAGTACCGATGAAACCTGTCCGGGAGCCCGTCGCTTCCCGTTCGTCGTGGGCTATGCCCCCGCCTATGCGCCCTGTGCGCCCCCGGCCGTGCTGCCGGAGGGTGAGGGTGACGGGCAGGGGGACGGTGAAGCCCAGGGCGGCGGTTGGCGCAGCTGGTTCGGAATGGAACGCAAGCAGGATGCTGCCCCCGAACCGGCGCAGAGCGCGCCGGCGGCTACCCCTCCTGCGCGTTGAGTCCTGCCATGTCTTCGGTGTTCCTGCTTCGTCCGATCGCGCTGGTCGCGGTCAGCCTGTCCCTTGCCGCCTGTGTCAGCAGCACGCCGCCGGTGAAGCCGCCGGTGGTTGCCACGGTCAGCCCGGCCCAGCGTCTGGCCGCCGTGGAGGCCGCCGCCGGCAATGACGACACCGAAGTGGCGGTGCAGCCGCTGCGCGATGCCCAGGTCGACGATCTGCGCGCGCATGCCCAGGCACGCCGCCAGGCCAACGATCTGGCCGGCGCAGCCGAGGCGCTCAACCAGGCCCTGCTGATCGTCGACGGCGATCCGGCCGTGCTGCAGGAGCGGGCCGAGATCGCGCTGCTGCAGGGCGACTGGGCGCGCGCCGAATCGCTGTCGCGCAAGGCCGTGGACCTCGGTTCGAAGACCGGGCCGCTGTGCCGTCGCCACTGGGCCACCATCGAACAGGCGCGCCTGGCCCGCGGCGAAAAGGAAAACGCCGTGTCGGCGCACGCACAGCTGGACGGCTGCACCGTGCCGGGCATCAAGCGGTATTGAGCAATCAATCCCGTAGTGCCGGGCTCTGCCCGGCAGCATGTGACGTAAAACAGCGGGGCAGAGCCCCGCTCTACTACCCGGCAGCATGTGACGTAAAACAGCGGGGCAGAGCCTCGCTCTACAAGGGCGATCCGGCGCGCGGTGGCGGTCGGGCTTATCATGGGGCGATGTCCCGCCTTGCCACTGCCAGCGGCGACGCCCTCAGCGAGGGCGGTGCGCTTGCCAGCCAACTCGATGCCTTCGTGCCGCGCCCGGCGCAGCTGCGCCTGACCGCGGCCATCGCCGAGGCCTTCGATCAGCGCGACGTGCTGCTGGCCGAGGCCGGCACCGGTACCGGCAAGACCTACGCGTACCTGGTGCCGGCACTGCTGTCCGGGTTGAAGACCATCATCTCCACCGGCACCCGCGCGCTGCAGGACCAGCTGTACCACCGCGATCTGCCCCGTGTGCGCGCCGCACTCGGCGTGGGGCACAGCAGTGCGCTGCTCAAGGGCCGCGCCAACTACCTGTGCCGCTACCGCCTGCAGCAGGCGCGTGGCGAACCCCGCTTCTCCTCGCCGGAACAGGTGGCGCAGTTCCAGCGCATCCTGGCCTGGTCGGGGCGCACGCGCTTTGGCGACATGGCCGAACTGGACGCCCTGCCGGAAGACTCGCCGCTGTACCCGATGGTGACGTCCACCGTGGACAACTGCCTCGGCACCGAGTGCCCGTTCTGGGACGACTGCTTCGTGGTGCAGGCCCGCCAGCGTGCACAGGCGGCCGACGTGGTGGTGGTCAACCACCACCTGCTGCTGGCCGACCTCGCGTTGAAACAGGAAGGCTTCGGCGAAATCCTGCCGGGCGCGCAGGCCTTCGTGATCGACGAGGCGCACCAGTTGCCGGAGTTGGCCGCCAACTTCTTCGGCGAAGGCTTCGGCATGCGCCCCTGGCAGGAACTGGCGCGCGACTGCCTGGCCGAAAGCCGCAGTGTGGCCGGCGCGCAGGCCGCGCTGCACGCGCCTGCCGCCGCACTGGAGCAGGTGCTGCGCGATCTGCGCGTCGCGATGGATGGCCTGCCGCCGCGCGGCACGCAATGGCGTGCGCTGGCGGTGCCGCAGGTGCGCGACGGGTTCGACGCGGCGATGACCGCGCTGGTGACGCTGCGCGATGGCCTGGCCGGCGTGCGCGAGGCGTCGCCTGGCCTGGATGCCTGCCATGCGCGCGCGCAGGAGGCGGTGTCGCGGCTGTCGCGGTGGCTGGGCGACGATGCGCCGCTGCTGGATTTCGACGTGGACCCTGAGCAGGCGCCGGCTGCGGCCGAGGTGCTCTGGTACGAACTGACCCCGCGCGGCTTCCGTTGCCAGCGCACCCCGATGGACGTGTCCGGGCCGCTGCGCGAGCATCGGCAGCGCTCGATGGCGGCCTGGGTGTTCACCTCGGCCACGCTGACCGTGGACGGTCATTTCGATCACATCGCGCAGCGGCTCGGCCTGGATGACCCGGTGACGCTGCTGCAGGCCAGCCCATTCGACTGGGCGCGGCAGGCGCTGTGTTACCTGCCCACCGATCTGCCCGATCCGGCCGCGCGGGGCTTCGGCACCGCCCTGATCCGCACCTTGACCCCGGTGCTGGCGGCGTCCGACGGGCGTGCGTTCCTGCTGTTCGCCTCGCACCGCGCGCTGCGCGAAGCGGCCGAAGCCCTGCGCGATGCGCCCTGGCCGTTGTTCGTACAGGGCGAGGCGCCGCGCGCCACGCTGCTGCAGCGCTTCCGCGAGTCGGGCAATGGCGTGCTGCTCGGCTCGGCCAGCTTCCGTGAAGGCGTGGACGTGGTCGGCGATGCGCTGAGCGTGGTGGTGATCGACAAACTGCCCTTTGCCGCCCCGGACGATCCGGTGTTCGAGGCGCGCCTGGACGCGATCCGCCGCGACGGTGGCAACCCGTTCCGCGATGAACAGCTGCCGCAGGCGGTGATCGCGCTCAAGCAGGGCGTGGGCCGGTTGATCCGCAGCGAGACCGATCGCGGCGTGCTGGTGCTGTGCGATCCGCGGCTGCTCAGCCGCGGCTACGGCCGGATCTTCCTGGATTCGCTGCCGCCGTTCCGCCGCACCCGCGCGCTGGACGATGTACGCGCCTTCTTTGCGCCACAATGGCCTGTCGAGGCGGCCAGTGCGCCCGCCGTGTCCGTGCCCGCCAGTGCGCCGCCGCCCGCCGCCGACGATTTCCCTACTTCCCTGTTCTGACCGCCATGAAACTGCTTGCCTTTGAAACCGCCACCGAAGCCTGCTCCGTCGCCCTGCATGTGGATGGGCAGGTGCTGGAGCGCTTCGAGATCGCCCCGCGCCGCCATGCCGAACTGAGCCTGCCGTGGGCCGAGGCGCTGCTGGCCGAGGCCGGCGTGGCCCGCTCGCAGCTGGACGCCATCGCGCTCAGCCGCGGCCCGGGCGCCTTCACGGGGGTGCGCCTGGCGATCGCGATCGCGCAGGGCATCGCGCTGGCGCTGGACCGCCCGCTGGTGCCGATTTCAACGCTGCAGACGCTGGCGCTGCGTGCGCCGGCCGATGCCGACCAGGTAGTGGCCAGCATCGACGCGCGCATGGGCGAGGTGTACGTGGCCCGGCAGGTGCGGGTGGATGGCCGCTGGCAGCTGCAGGGCGAGGAAGTGGTGTGCGCGCCCGATGCGGTGGTGCTGCCCGATGGCACCCGCTGGTTCGGTGTGGGTACCGGCTTCGGTGCCGCCGATGGCCTGCTGGCCACGCGCCTGGCGGCCCAGCTGGATGGCGTGGATGCCCAGGCCCTGCCGCGCGCCTCGGACCTGCTGACGCTGGCCGTGCCGGCGTTCGAGCGGGGCGAGGCGGTGGCGCCGGAGCGGGTGGAGCCGGCCTACCTGCGCGACAACGTGGCCTTGACCCTGGTCGAACAGCAGGCGGCGCGGGCGGCAAAGCAGAAATAGTGGCGTACCGGCGCCCGGCGTCGGTACCGGCCGGTGCTCAGCGGTCGTCGCGGAGCTCGCCGCCCGGCAGGAACACCCAGGTCCGGGTGACCTGCAGGATGTCCACGCCGTCGTCGGTCTTGGGCAGCGGCGGGAACGGCTGGGCCAGGGCAATCACGCGCAGCGCGGTGGCGTCGAGCAGGGGGCTGTTGCTGCTGCGCAGGATGCGGCTGCTTTCCACGCTGCCGTCGCGGCGGACCCCTACGGTGATCACCACCTGGCCGCCGAGCCGGCGTTGGCGCGCTTCATCGGGGTAGTTCAGATTGCCCACGCGTTCGGCACGGTCGACCCAGGCCCGCAGGTAGTTGGCGTAGGCGTACTCGCGGGTGCTGGCCGACACGAACTTGCGGTTGGGGCGCTTGGCGTACTGCGCCGAGCGCAGGTGCACTTCGGCCGCCAGCCGCGCCATCTCCGCGTCGCGCTGTTCGCGTGCCGTGACCGGTGCGTCCGGGGTGGGGTGCTCGGGCAGCGGCTGCGGTTGCGCGCTGGCGACGGTATCGGCGCTGTTGCGGCTGCTGATCACGCGCGCCTGCGGTGGCGGTGGGCTGGCCGCATCCTGGCGCTGCTGCGGCACCGGCGACAGACCGGCCTGCGGCTGCGGCACGATGCCGGCCTGGTTGTCGCGCGGCCGCTCGGCCTTGTCGTGGTCACCGCCCCCGACCTGGCTGGCCTGGGCGAGGAAGTCGGCCTGCTTCGGCGTCAGTGCGGTCTGGGTCTGGCTGAAGATCACGTCCAGGGTCGGCACCAGCGGCGCCTGGTCGCTGACCGCAAAGCCCACGCCGAGGATCAGCAGCCCGTGCACGATCGCCGACAGGGTCAGGGTCGCGCCCAGCCGCTGCGACTCGCGCGCCTGCGGGCTGGGCGCCGGAGCGACACGGGCACTCATTGCGGCAGGCCGGCCTCGATCGCATCGAACAGCAGCCCGGCGATGTTGAGGCCGAACTGTGCATCCAGCTCGCGCACGCAGGTAGGACTGGTAACGTTGACCTCGGTGAGGTAATCGCCGATCACGTCCAGGCCGACGAAGCGCATGCCGCGGCGCTTCATTTCCGGCCCGACCTGCGCGGCGATCCAGCGGTCGCGCTCGCTCAGCGGGCGGCCTTCGCCGCGGCCGCCGGCGGCGAGGTTGCCGCGGAACTCGTCGCCCTGCGGGATGCGCGCCAGGCAGTAGTCCACCGGCTCGCCGTCCACCAGCAGGATGCGCTTGTCGCCGGCGGTGATGTCGGGGATGAACTTCTGCGCCAGCGCCAGCGTACGTCCGCCGTCGGTCAGGGTTTCCAGGATCACATTCAGGTTCGGGTCGCCGGTGCCGCTGCGGAAGATCGAGCGCCCGCCCATGCCATCCAGCGGCTTGAGCACGGCCTGGCCGTGTTCCAGCACGAAGGCCTTCAGGTCGGCGTTGCGGCGGCTCACCAGGGTCGGCGGGCAGCACTGCGGGAACAGCAGCGCGGCCAGTTTCTCGTTGAAATCGCGCAGGCCCTGCGGGTCGTTCACGACCATCGCGCCGGCCTGCTGGGCCACGCTTAGCACGTGGGTGTCGTAGATGAATTCGGCATCCACCGGCGGGTCCTTGCGCATCAGCACCACCTGGCCGGGGCCGAACGCGGTCTGGCTGAATTCGCCCAGGGTGAACCAGTCCTGCGCGTCGTCGCGCACCTGCAGCGGTGCGGTCCGGGCCACCGCCTGGCCGTCCTGCAGTGCCAGGCCGCCCGGGGCGACGTAGTGCAGGGCATGGCCCCGCCGCTGGGCTTCCAGCAGCATGGCGAAGGTGGTGTCTTTGGCAATCTTGATGTGGGCGATGGGGTCCATCACCACGATGACGTTCAACGGCATGGTCGCAACCTGGCGGGCAGGGCGATGATGGTAGCGGCAATGGGCCCCGGTTGCCTGCCCGGCACGGCTGCAACGCAGTGTCCGCCGGCGCCGGGGGCGGGCGCGGGTTTGCGCAGTTCCGGGTCCGGCGGCGCCCCGGGACCCGCGGCCCGCTTGGCGGCAGCCGCGGTGCTTGAAGCCTGCGCCGGAATTGGGATATAGATACGCTTTCGCAGCGACGCCAGACCAGCAGAAGCGTCGCGCGCTCGGGGAAAGGTAATGACTGAAAACATGGCTGCGGGTGGGGAACTCGCAGGGCTCAGGGTCATGGTCATCGACGATTCGAAGACCATTCGCAGGACCGCGGAAACACTGCTCAAGCGCGAAGGCTGCGAGGTGGTGACCGCGACCGATGGTTTCGAGGCGCTGGCCAAGATTGCCGACCAGCAACCGCAGATCATCTTCGTGGACATCATGATGCCGCGTCTTGACGGGTATCAGACCTGCGCGTTGATCAAGGGCAACCAGCTGTTCAAGTCCACGCCGGTGATCATGCTGTCCTCCAAGGACGGCCTGTTCGACAAGGCGCGCGGGCGCATCGTCGGCTCGGAGCAGTACCTGACCAAGCCATTCACGCGTGAAGAACTGCTGGGTGCCATCCGCACATACGTAAACGCCTGACCAGGGGGGAAAGGCACAATGGCTCGAATCGTTCTGATCGAGGATTCACCGACCGACCGTGCGGTGTTCACGCAATGGTTGCGCAAGGCCGGCCATGAGGTACTGGAAGCGGACAACGCCGAGGACGGGCTCCAGCTCGTGCGCGAGCAGTTGCCGCAGCTGGTGCTGATGGACGTCGTGCTGCCGGGCATGAGTGGTTTCCAGGCGACCCGCGCAATGGCGCGCGACGCGGCGACCAAACACATTCCGGTGGTCATCGTCAGTACCAAGGCGATGGAAACCGACAAGGCATGGGGGCTGCGACAGGGGGCGGCCGATTACATCGTCAAGCCGCCGCGCGAGGAGGAACTGATCGCGCGGATCAACGAACTGGTGGTCTGATGCGCTCTCCCTTCGACATCCTGGAAGCCTACGAACGGCGCAGCCTGGTCCATGCCGTGCAGCTGCCGGAACGACAGTTTTCGCAGGATCTGTGGCGTGGCGTCGGCTACCGGGTCGGCAAGCGCCGGCTGGTCTCCGACTTCCGCGAAGTGGTTGAAATCGTGCCGATGCCGCCGGTGACCCCGGTGCCCGGCGCGCAGCCGTGGCTGCTGGGCGTGGGCAACCTGCGCGGCAACCTGTTCCCGGTGGTCGATCTGAAATATTTCATGGAAGGCGAGCGCACCGTCCAGCAGGAAGGCCAGCGCGTGCTGATCATGCGCCAGGCCGGCGGCGACGTCGCGTTGACCATCGATGAACTGTTCGGCCAGCGCAGCTTCGAGCAGGACCAGGACGTGGCGGCCGGCGATCTCGCCGAAGGCCGCTACGGCCACTTCGTCGACCGCGCCTTCCACGGCGATGGTCATGACTGGGGCGTGTTCTCGCTGTCGCTGCTGTCGCGCACCCCCGAATTCAGGCAGGCCGCGGCCTGAACGTCGCCGTCTGTCTCACCGCATTGAAGATCGAGGTTGAACCATGAGTACTGCTTCGGAATCCGCCAAGGCCGGCAAGCTGGGCTCGGTGGGAACCAATTTCTGGCTGGGCCTGCTGGCCCTGTCGATGATCGTGTTCGGCGTCAACACCGGCGTGGCCACCTGGCAGGGCAGTCGCCTGGCCGGTGCCAGCACCGGCGCGGCCGATCTGCAGGTGTTGTCCCAGCAGCTGGCCAACCAGGGCCGTGAAGCGGTCTCGGGCAACGCGCAGGCGTTCACCGCGTTCAAGGACACCAAGACCCGCATCGAAGGCACGGTCAGCAGCCTGAAGGGGCGCTACGGCAACGAAGCCAACGTGTCCGGGCCGCTGGAGCAGCTCAGCCAGACCTGGGAACCGCTCGGCAAGAGCGCCGGCCAGCTGGTCGCGAGCGAGCCGGCCGTGCTGGCCCTGGCCGGCAACGCCAACAACTTCGTCAATGGCGTGCCTGCGCTGCAGGCGCAGCTGAATGAAGTGGTCCGCGCGATGTCGGCCGGCGGCGCGCCCGCCTCGCAGGTCTACAACGCCCTGCAGCAGGTCGTGGTGGTGGGCTCGATGGCCCGCCGCGTGACCGAAATGCGCGCCGGTGGCGCCAATGCCGCCGCCGCCGGCGATGCGCTGGCGCGCGACTCGGTGGTGTTCACCCAGGTGCTCGACGCGCTGCGCAACGGCAACGAGGAGCTGGGCATCAGCCCGGTCCGCAACGCCGCCGCGTTGACCGCGCTGGAGCAGTCGCAGAAGCAGTGGGACACGATGAAGCAGGACGCCGACGCGATCCTGGCCAGCTCGCGCCAGCTGTTCGCCGCGCAGTCGTCGGCCGCGGCACTGACCGCCGGCGCCGGCAGGATGCTGGATGACAGCAAGAAGCTGTTTGAAGCCTTCTCCTCGTTCGGTTCGGTGCGCGATACGCGGCTGTTCCCGAACTTCTGGCTGGGCGTGATCTCCGGCGCGCTGTCGCTGATCGCCATCGTCGGTTTCGTCAGCAGCACCGTGCGCAGCCGTTCGCGCGAGCAGGAGCTGCGCTACCAGACCCAGGTGGAGTTCAACAGCCGCAACCAGCAGGCGATCATGCGGCTGCTGGACGAAATCAGCTCGCTGGGTGAAGGCGACCTGACGGTCAAGGCCTCGGTGACCGAGGACATGACCGGCGCAATCGCCGACGCAATCAACTACGCCGTGGACGAACTGCGCCACCTGGTGACCACCATCAACGACACCTCGGCCAAGGTCGCCGTGTCCACCCAGGAAACGCAGGCCACGGCCATGCAGCTGGCCGAAGCAGCCGGCCACCAGGCCAACCAGATCACCTCGGCCTCGGACCGCATCGGCGAAATCGCCTCGAGCATTGAACAGGTGTCGCGCAACTCGGCCGAGTCGGCCGACGTGGCCCAGCGCTCGGTGGTCATCGCCGCCGAAGGTGCCGGCGTGGTGCGCGAAACCATCCAGGGCATGGACCAGATCCGCGACCAGATCCAGGAAACCTCCAAGCGCATCAAGCGCCTGGGCGAGTCCTCGCAGGAAATCGGCTCGATCGTGGAACTGATCAACGACATTTCCGAGCAGACCAACATCCTGGCGTTGAACGCCGCCGTGCAGGCGGCCTCGGCCGGTGAAGCAGGTCGCGGTTTCGCGGTCGTGGCCGACGAAGTGCAGCGCCTGGCAGAACGTACCTCCGGCGCGACCCGACGTATCGAAAACCTGGTCCAGGCCATTCAGGCCGATACCAACGAAGCGGTCAGCTCGATGGAACAGACCACCGCCGAGGTGGTGTCCGGTGCGCGCCTGGCCGAAGACGCCGGTACCGCCCTGACCGAAATCGAACGCGTGTCCAACGCGCTCAACAACCTCATCAAGAACATCTCGATCGCCGCTCAGCAGCAGTCGGCCGCCGCATCGGACATCACCCGCACGATGGGCGTGATCCGTCAGATTACCGGCCAGACCTCGCAGGGTGCGGGACAGACCGCCGAGTCGATCGGCCATTTGGCACAGCTGGCGGCCGACCTGCGCCGCTCGGTTGCCGACTTCAAGCTGCCGGCGTGAACGTCCGGCAGGGCGGAGAGGGAAGGAATCAGCAGATGATGCATCGCCACAATCCCCAGCACATCCTGTGCGCGAACCTGCCCGGAGCCGTGGCATGAGCACGCTGCGCGATGCGATGAGCCACGCTGCCCTGGGCTGGGTCAAGCCGGAGCTGGACGAAACCCTGCGCCAGGTCCGGCACGAGGTCGAGTACTTCGTGGAAGACCCGGCCGATGGCGGCCGCATGCGCTTCTGCGCCGGCTACCTGCACCAGGTGCAGGGCACCCTGCGCATGGTCGAGCTGTACGCCCCGGCGATGGTGGCCGAGGAGCTGGAGCAGCTGGCCAATGCAATCGGCGCCGGTCAGGTGCCCGATCGCGATGAAGCCTGCGCAACCCTGATGCGCGGCAGCGTGCTGCTGCCCGACTATCTGGAGCGCCTGCAGAACGGCCACCGCGATATCCCCATCGTGCTGCTGCCGCTGCTCAACGACATCCGTGCCGCGCGTGCCGCGCCGGGCATCAACGAAAGCGTGCTGTTCGCCTTCGCGCCGGACAGCGCCAGCGCCACCGAAGCCGAGCTGGACCACGCGCGCGGCAGCCTGAGCGGCCGCAACCGCGAGCTGCTCGACACCGTGGGCAACGCGGTCAAGGAAGAACTGCTGCGCATCAAGGATGCGCTCGACCTGCACCTGCGCACCAATGGCGAACCGGTGCAGCTGCAGACCCAGGTCAACGAGCTGGGCGCGGTGGCCGATACCCTCGGCATGATGGGCCTGGGTGTTGCCCGCGGCGTGGTCGTGCAGCAGCGCGATGCGCTGCGCAGCGTGGTCGACGGCGAACAGCAGATCGACGAAGGCCTGCTGCTGGATATCGCCGGCGCGCTGCTGTACGTGGATGCCTCGCTGGACGACCAGGTCGCTCATCTGGGCGCCGGCGGCAGTGGCGAGGACGACCCCAGCGCGGTGGAGAACCGCCGTACGGTGGAGGTGCTCGCCCACGAGGCGATCGCCAACTTCGCCGCGGCGCGCGAGCACTTCGTCGCCTTCATCGAAACCAACTGGAGCCACGCGCAGCTGCAGGAAGTACCGCGCCTGCTGGGCGAGGTGTCCGGCGCGCTGCGCATGCTGGACCTGGCCGTGCCGGCCGACTACCTGCAGGGCGTGCGCCAGTACATTGCCGTCGAGCTGATCGGCAAGCAGCGCGTTCCCAGCGGTCGCCAGCTCGATACGCTGGCCGATGCGATGGCCAGCCTGGAGTACTACCTGGAAGCGCTGCGCGAACGCCGTCCCGGTCGCGACGAGATTCTGGACATTACCCGCAGCAGCCTGGAAACCCTGCGTTACTGGCCGTTGCCGGATGCCGACAGCGTGCCCGCCGACACCAGCGCCGAGGCGCTGCCGGTTGCGGCCGAGCGCATCGACGTGGCCGAGTGGGATGCACCGTCGGTAGCGCCGATCGCGTTCGAGCCGGCCCCCTTCGCCGCGCCCGAGGTGGGCAGCGAGCCGCCGCCGTTGCCGGACTTCACCTTCGACCCGCTGCCTGCACCGCCCGCACCGGCGGCGCCGGTTGCGCTGGTATTCAACGCCTCCACCGCGCCGGTGGCACCGGATGCGCCCCATTGGGAGCTGTCCACGGTCCAGTCGCAGGAGGAGGTCGCACCGGCCTTTGCCGCCTTCGATCCGGTGCAGGCCGAGGCGCCGGCGGCGCCGGCCGCATGGGACCTCGAGCCGACGCTGCAGAGCATCGACGTCGAGACCGCCGGGAGCGGCGTCGACGACGCCCTTGCACGCACCGACGACGACGACGACACCGATGCCGTGGCGGTGGTCGATGACACCGTCGTTGCGGGCTTCGCAGCCGGCTTCGACCCGGTGGCCGCCGAACATGACGTGCTGCAGATCAGCGACGAGCCGATCGAGTTCACGTTCGACGATGACCTGCGCAACGCCGACGATGTGCTGTCGCTGGACGTCCAGGATGATGTCCAGGAGGCCGCGCACCTGGCCGAACCGGATGCGTTCGACGTGGACGCACTGCCGACCTTCCTGCAGGACAGGGCCGCCGACAGCGTCGACGCCGTTGCCGTGTCCGACGACGGGGAACCGGCTGCGGACGCACCGGCACCGGCACCGGCCGACGACATCGCCGCGCAGGATGTGCTGCCCGAGGACACCCGTGCCGTTGATGTGCCGCTGGCTCCGGTCAGCGCCGGCGGCGTGCATGAAGCGGTGATCGGCAAGATCGAGCTCGACGACGAATCGGCCCGCTTCCTGGCCGATCTCGATGCCGCCGCGGCCCAGTTCACCACCCAGCCCGTCGAGGCGCCGGCCGCGCTCACGGCGGATGCCGATACCGTGGATGCCAGCATCGATGCCGGCTTCGAGGACGACGGCGAGAACATCGACCAGGACATCCGCGACGTCTTCATCGAGGAGTTCGACGAGGAACTGGAGAACCTGGGCAACCTGCTGCCGGTGTGGCGCGCCGCTCCGGACAACCTGGACCGCCTGCGCCCGATCCGCCGCGTCTTCCATACCCTCAAGGGCAGCGGCCGCCTGGTCGGCGCACGCACCCTGGGCGAGTTCAGCTGGAAGGTCGAGGGCATGCTCAACCGCGTGCTCGACGGCAGCCGCGCGGCCACCCCGGCGGTGGTCGCGATGGTCACCCAGGCCTATGAAGTGCTGCCGCAGCTCAATGCCGCGCTGCGCGATGGCAGCCGCGTGACCGCGGACCTGCAGGCCATGCAGGCCATCGCCGACCGCGTTGCGGCCGGTGAAGAGACCTTCCACGTTCCGCTGCAGCGCCCGGCACCCGTGGCCGCGCCCGTGCCGGAGCAGACGGTCGCCGAGACGCCTGTCGAGCCCGCGCTCGACGCGCCGGCAGACGCCGTGGTCGATGCCGGTACGCCGGCCAATATCGACAGCGTGCTGCGCGAGATCCTCGAAGCCGAGGTCGACACCCACCTGACCACGCTGCACGCGTGGCTGGATTCGGCGGCGGTGACCCCGGCGCCGGTGACCGATCTTCTGCTGCGCGCCATGCACACCATGAACGGTGCGTTCGCGATGACCGAGGTGCCGGAAATCACCGCCGTCACCGGGGCTGCAGAATCGTTCATCAAGCGCTCGCTGGCCGCCGATGCGACCCCGGATGCGGACGGCGTGGCAGCGCTGCGCGATGCCGCCTCCGCGATCACGCTGACCATGACCGCGCTGCAGACCGAGTTCCCGCGCATTCCGGTGCAGCATGACCTGGCCGCACGCCTGCAGGCGCTGGCCGATCTGCTGCCCGAAGCGCGCTGGCCGGCGCTGGCCGACGACGACGCGTTCGATGCGGAGACGGCGGAGCTGGACCCGCTCGACGCCGACTTCGACGCCGACGTCAACGCCGACGCCGTGGCGGTGGTCGAGGCCGTCGAGGTCATCGACGCCGTGCCGGTGGTCGACAGCGGGACGACTGCGGATGTCGACGCGGCCGGGATCGACGGACCCTCCGACGCTGACGCTGACGAGTTCATCGAGGTCATCGATGCTGTCGCAGTCAGCGACGCCGAACAGCCTGTGGTCGCCGACGCACTGGACGAGGACGTGCTGTCCGACGCCGACGCGTCCGTACAGGACGTCGACGCGGCCGGGTTCGCCCGTGCCGACGCGTCCGACGATGTGACCGTGCAGGACGCGGAGATCCAGGCCGACGGTCTGCTGGTCGTGGACGCTGCCGATCTGGCGGACGAAGACGCGCTGGCCCTGTCCATCGGCGACCTGACGGGCAGCGACGACCTGTCCCGTTTCCTCGACGAAGCATCGCTCCCGGCGGCCCTCGGCACCGGTACGGCGGCCGCTGCGGCCGGTAGCGCCGACGACGCCGATGCCGACGTGGCTGTCGCGGTGGATGCCGTGCTGGACACCGCCGGCAACGATGCCGCAGCGGAAGGTCTGGACGCGGTCGAGCTGACCGCCGCCGACGACCTGTCGCGCTACTTCGGCGTGGTCCAGGACCCCGCCGGCGCCGCGCCGGCAGAACACGACGCGATCGATACCGCGCTGCCGGCGTTCGACGCCGACGCCGATGCACTCAGCGACGAGGACGAGGACGCTCTCGAGGCGGACGCTCATGCCCTGGACGACGTGTTGCCGCCGGTGCCGTCCTTCGGCGAGCCGGTGGACGCACAGCAGGCGCTGGATGACGGCTTGACCGTGGTCGACACGCTGGACGGCCAGGACGCGCCTGTCACCGGCGTGATCGGGCTGGCAGCCAGCAACGATGACGACGGTGAGGCAGAGGCCTTCGCCGAAACGCTGGATGACACCGCAACGCTGGTGGCGCCCACGCCGTTCTTCGAACTGGAGCAGGCAACGGTCGCGGTCGATGCATCGATCGACACGCCCGCATCGCCTGCCAGCGTCGACACCGACAGTGATACGGACGTCGATACCGATGCCGACGCCGAAGCGGTCGTGGCGGACACCACCGACGCCGCCGACGCGCTGGACTTCAGCGTGCTCGACCAGGAGCTGGTCGACATCTTCGTGGAGGAGGGCAAGGACCTGCTCGACCACTGCGATGGGCTGATCAGCGAGCTGCGCGCCGCACCGCAGGACCGCGACGTGCTGGCCGGGCTGCAGCGCGATCTGCACACCCTCAAGGGTGGCGCGCGCATGGCCGGCATCAACCCGATCGGCGATCTGGGCCACGGCATCGAGTCGCTGCTGGAAGCAGTAGCCGCCAACCGCACCGACATCGACCGCAGCGATGTGCACCTGCTGGAGCGTGGCTTCGACCGCCTGCACCAGATGCTCACCCGCACCGGCGATCACCGCACGGTGGCAATGCCCGAGGACCTGATCGCCGCCTTCGAGCAGCGTACCCAGGGCCGCGTGGTCGTGGTCGAAGACAGCGCGCCGCCGGAAACCCCGGTGGTGGAAGACCGCAATCAGGCGGTGGCCGACGCGATCGCC
This sequence comes from Stenotrophomonas sp. GZD-301, assembly GCF_049310345.1. Taxonomy (NCBI): domain Bacteria; kingdom Pseudomonadati; phylum Pseudomonadota; class Gammaproteobacteria; order Lysobacterales; family Lysobacteraceae; genus Stenotrophomonas; species Stenotrophomonas sp. GZD-301. The sequence continues at coordinate 62,925 of NZ_JBMOWY010000005.1, forward strand.
GCCCTGGTGGCCGCGCCGCTGTCCGCGCCGGTGCCGCTGGAAGTGGCCGGCGACGACGACGCGATGGCGCGGCCGCAGCAGGAACAGGTGCGCGTGCGCGCCGATCTGCTCGACCGCCTGGTCAACCATGCCGGTGAAGTGGCGATCTACCGTTCGCGGCTTGAGCAGCAGCTGGGCGCGTTCCGTGGGGCCATGTCCGAACTGGATCGCACCAACGCCCGTCTGCGCGATCAGTTGCGCCGACTCGACCTGGAAACCGAAGCGCAGATCGTCGCGCGCTACCAGCGCGAGCAGGATCAGGCGGACCACAAGTTCGATCCGCTGGAACTGGACCGCTTCTCCACCCTGCAGCAGCTCAGCCGCGCGCTGAACGAATCGGCGGCCGACCTTGGCGGCCTGCAGGGCGTGCTGGACGATCTGTCGCGCCAGTACGACGTGCTTCTGCAGCAGCAGTCGCGCGTCAGCTCGGAACTGCAGGATGGCCTGATGCGCGCGCGCATGGTGCCGTTCGACGGGCTGGTGCCGCGCCTGCGCCGCGTGGTGCGTCAGGCCGGCCAGGACACCGGCAAGCAGGTGCATGTCACGCTGGAAGGGACCCACGGCGAACTCGACCGCAACGTCCTGGACCGCATGGTCGCGCCGCTGGAACACATGCTGCGCAACTCGGTCGCACACGGTCTTGAAACACCGGAGCAGCGCCGTGCCGCCGGCAAGCCGGAAGAGGGCGAGATCGCCATCCGCCTGCGCCGCGAAGGCTCGGAAATCGTGCTGGAAGTGGCCGACGACGGCGCCGGCCTGGACCGCGATGCGATCCGCCGCCGCGCCGAACAGCGCGGCCTGATCGAGGCCGATGCCGTGCTCGGCGACGCCGAACTGGACGCGATGATCTTCGCCTCCGGTTTCAGCACCGCCGATACGGTGAGCCAGCTGGCAGGTCGTGGCGTGGGCATGGACGTGGTGCACAACGAAGTGCGCCAGCTCGGCGGCTCGGTGGACATCCAGTCCGTGCGCGGGCAGGGCGTCACCTTCACGCTGCGCCTGCCGCAGACGCTGGCGGTCACCCAGGCGGTGTTCGTGCAGATCGGCGACACCACCTACGCGGTGCCGGTGGCGTCGGTCAGCGGTATCGGCCGCATCTCCCGCGAGCGTTTCGAATCCACCAGCGCCGGTGTCTACCACTACGGCGGCGAAGAGTTCGCTCTGCACGACCTGGGTACCCTGGTCGGCCAGGCCCAGGCGCGTGCCGAAGGCCAGGCGCAGGTACCGTTGCTGCTGGTGCGCGCCGGCGACCTGCGGGCAGCCGTGGCCATCGACCAGGTGCTCGGCAACCGCGAAATCGTGGTCAAGCCGGTGGGCCTGCAGATCGCGTCGGTGCCGGGCATCTACGGCGCCACGATCACCGGCGATGGCCGCGTCGTGGTCATCCTCGACGTCGCGCCGCTGGTGCGCCGTTTCCTGGCCAATCCGCATAAGCCGATCGCCGTGACCACCCAGGTCAGCGACCGCGACGTGCCGCTGGTGATGGTGGTGGACGACTCGCTGACCATGCGCAAGGTCACCGGCCGCATCCTGGAGCGCCACAACTTCGAGGTGACCGTCGCCCGCGACGGTGTCGAAGCACTGGAGCGGCTGGAGGAGCGCGTGCCCGATCTGATGCTGCTGGATATCGAGATGCCGCGCATGGATGGCTATGAACTGGCCACCGCGATGCGCGCCGATCCGCGTTACCAGCAGGTGCCGATCGTGATGATCACCTCGCGCAGCGGCGACAAGCACCGCCAGCGTGCGTTCGAAATCGGTGTCCAGCGCTACCTGGGCAAGCCGTACCAGGAACTGGATCTGATGCGAAACGTTTACGACCTGCTGGGGATCGCCCGTGTCCGCGAGTGACTCCCATCCCCTGTTGTCGGTGGCGCTGCTGGCCCGTGCCGGTGCGGCGCGTGACCGCCTGCGCGATGCGCTCGGCCACGCCGGCGCACGCCTGGTGTTCGAAGACGATCCCAATACCCTGGAGCCGCAGGCGCTGCGCGATGCCGATCCGGGCGCGGTGCTGATCGCGCTGGAGCCGGCCATCGAGGATGCGCTGGAACGGCTGGACCCGGTGCTGGCATCGCCCGCGCTGACCCTGATCTTCGATGAGGCCGAACTGGCCGCCCGTCGCGATGGCTGGGAAGCCCAGCGGTGGGCGCGTCACCTGGCCGCCAAGCTGCACGGCCACCAGGACGTGCTGCCGCCGGGCTCGGAGCAGGACCACCTGCTGCAACCCGAACCCGGCCTGCCGACCACCCCGGCACAGCTGCACGCCGATGCACCGCTGGACTTCCACGTCCGCGAGGCGTTCGACGCAGCGACCGACGTGCCGGCCGACGGCCTCTACCAGGCCCCGGCGGGCATCCGTGAGCCGATGTCGCTGGAAGAAGCGCTGGCCGGCCTGCAGTCGTCACCGGAAACGGTGCCGGTGACGGCCGACGTGGCCTCGCCGGCGGGTCCGCCGCCGCTGCCGCTGGCCGCGCTTGGCGATCACAGCAGCTGGTCCCTGGTCGATGACCACGGCACGCCTGCCGCTGCGCCTGCCGTCTCCACCGCGCCGTCGCCGGTCTTCGACAGCGAGCGGCTGTCGCTGGTGGCACTGGAAGCCGACGTGGACCCGGGCAGTGCCGCACCCGGTGCGGTGCTGGTGCTGGCCGGCATCGGCGGCCCGGATGCACTGCGCCGGCTGCTGGCTGGCCTGCCGGCCACGCTGGCCACGCCGGTGCTGGTGCACATGCGCCTGGACGGCGGCCGCTACGGCAACCTGGTCAAGCAGATGGCCCGCGTCTCCGCCTTGCCGGTGGTGCTGGCCGAAGCCGCGCAGCCGGTGGAGGCCGGGCAGGTGTACATCCTGTCCGACGACATCGGCGTGACCGTACACAACCGCGGCCTGCATTTCGTTGCCGATGCGCACGGCATCCAGGTCGGCGCGCTGCCGCCCGCGCACAGTGCGGTGGTGCTGCTCAGCGGTGCCGATGCCGGCCAGGTCGATGACGTGCTCGCGCTGGCCGTGGCCGGTGCCTGGGTTGCGGGCCAGGTGGGCGAGGGCTGTTATGACCCGACCGCCGCCAATGCGGTGGTCGCCGCCGGCATGGAGGCCGGTGAGCCGCAGCAGCTGGCCCAGGTCATCGCCGATCGTTGGGGCGGGGACGCGTGATCCACGCCGCCGCCCACCACAGGAACCAGAGCCCATGAGCTACGCCAACAACGATGAAATCCGCGGTGTCCTGATCCAGGCCGGGCATGAGCGCGTGCTGCTGCCCAACGCCACGGTCGCCGAAATGATGTCCAAAGTGCCGGTCGAGGCGATCGCCGACGCGCCCGCGTGGCTGGTGGGGCAGATCGCGTGGCACGGCTGGGACGTGCCGCTGCTCTCGTTCGCGCGCCTGTCCGGGCTCGGCGACGAGCCGGTGCACGGCAACAACAAGGTGGTGGTGCTCAAGGCGCTGGGCGGCAATGCACAACGCCCCTATTTCGCCCTGTTGACCCAGAGCTTCCCGCAGCTGATTTCCGTCCCGCGCGACGGCCTGCTGGCCGATGCCTCCGAGGAAACCCTGCCGCAGGGCGTGCACATGCGTGTGCTGCTGGGCGAGCAGAGCGCGCTGCTGCCGGACCTGGACGCGCTGGAAGCGGCGTTGGACCAGGCCCACCCGGTAGCGTGACCGGCAGGCCACGACCGGGGGTCGTGGCGCGCCTTATCCCAGATCGCCCAGGCGCGCCTGCACGGCCGCAATCGCCGCCAGCCCGGCAGTCTCCGTGCGCAGGATGCGCGGGCCCAGCTGCAGGCCCTGGAAGCCGGCCTGCTGCAGTGCCTGGCGGTCACGCGGCGACCAGCCGCCCTCCGGCCCGATCGCGATCACCACACCGCCGGGCGCCGCCTGCAGGGTCGAGAGGCGGTGCTCGCCGAGGGGGTCCAGGGTCAGTTTGAGGGCATCGGCAGGCAGGCTGCGGGCTGCATCGAGCAGCGACTGCGGCGCGGCCACGGCAGGCACACGCGCCCGGCCGGACTGGCCGCAGGCCGAGACCACCACGCTGGTCCAGTGCGCCAGGCGCTTTTCCGCGCGCGCCGCATCCAGTTTCACTTCGGTGCGCTCGGCGTTCACCGGCACGATGGCATTCACGCCCAACTCGGTGGCCTTCTGCAGGATCAGGTCCATTTTCTCGCCGCGCGCGATGCCCTGCAGCAGGGTGATGTGCAGCGGCGATTCGTTGGCCACCTCGCGGGCGTCGTCGATGCGCACCTGCGCATCGCGCTTGCCTGCTTCGACCAGGGTTGCGGTGTAGTCATGCCCATCGCCGTTGAACAGCACGCAGGCATCGCCCTCCCGCAGGCGCATCACGCGCACCAGGTGGTTGGCCGCGTCCTCGGGCAGCGACACGGTCTGGCCGACCGCAAGGGCGGTCGGAATGAAACTGCGGGTCACGCGCATGCGGTGGCGTCCTCGATGGCGGCCAGGGTGGTCTGGGCCAGCAGGTCCAGGTGTTCGTCCTCCACGCAGTAGGGAGGCATCCAATACAGCACGTTGCCGAGCGGGCGCAGCACCACGCCGCGCTTCAGCGCCGCGGTGTAGGCGCGCAGCCCGATCCGCGCCTCGGCGGGGAAGGGGGTGCGTCTGTCGCCGTTGCGGGTGAGCTCGAAGGCCACCACCATGCCGGCCTGGCGCACGTCGGCCATATGCGGATGGTCGGCGAACGGCGCGGCCAGCCGACGCATCACCTCGGCGGTGCCGCGGTTGCGCGCGATCACGTCTTCGGTGGCGAAGATGTCCAGCGTGGCCAGGGCAGCGGCGCAGGCCAGCGGATTGCCGGTATAGCTGTGCGAGTGCAGGAAGGCGCGCTCGCGCGAGTCATCCAGGAACGCGTCGTACAGCGCCTGGGTGGTCAATACCGCGGCCAGCGGCAGGAAGCCGCCGGTGAGGCCCTTGGACAGGCACAGCAGGTCCGGCATCACCCCGGCCTGTTCACAGGCGAACAGCGTGCCGGTGCGACCGAAGCCAGTGGCGATCTCGTCGGCGATCAGGAAGGCGCCATTGGCATCGCACAGGGCACGCGCCCGCTGCAGATACACCGGGTCGTGCATGCGCATGCCACCGGCGCACTGCAGACGCGGCTCCAGGATCACCGCGCAGATCTCGCCGGGATGCTGGTCGAACAGGTCGGCCAGGCGGTCGGCGGCCTCATGGGCGCGCTGGGCCGCACTTTGACCGGGTTCGGCCAGATAGGCATCGGGGGAGGGCGCGAACAACGCCTCGGTCAGCAGCGGCGCGTACACCCGGCGGTACAGCGGGATGTCCCCGACCGACAGCGCGCCCAGCGTCTCGCCGTGGTAGCCGTTCTCCAGTGCCACGAACCGGGTCCGGTGCGTCTCGCCCCGGTTGCGGAAGTAATGGAAGGCCATCTTCAGGGCCACTTCCACCCCGGCCGACCCGTTGTCGGCGTAGAACACTTTGGCCAGCGGGTCGCGCCCGGGCTGCCGCGGTGCGATCGCCAGCAGGCGCTCGGCCAGGGCCACCGCCGGTTCGTGGCTGAAGCCGGCCAGCATCACCTGCTCCAGCTGCGTGGCCTGGTGCGCGATGGCGGCGCCGATGCGGGGTTCGGCGTGACCGAACAGATTGGTCCACCAGCTGCTGACCGCATCCAGGTAGCGGCGGCCATCATGGTCGATCAGCCACGGGCCTTCGCCACGCGCGATCGGCACCAGGGGCAGGGTGTCGGGGTGCTCGCGCATCTGCGTGCACGGGTGCCACAGCACAGCCAGGTCGCGTTGCCGCCACCGGTCGGCCAGCGTGAGGGGGGCTGGGTCTGCTAGCATTTCGGGCTCATGAACACGTTTTCACCTGCACACATTCTATCCAAGAGCCTGTTCGCATGAGCCGTCGCCTGCCCATCATCCACCAGATCACGGACGAGGAAAGCGGGCCCTTCCAGCGCCAGCACCTGGACCTGGAATTCTCCAACGGCGAACGCCGCCGTTTCGAGCGCCTGGTCAGCCGGGGCCACGGTGCGGTGGTGGTGGTGCCGATGCTGGACGATGAGACCGTGCTGCTGGTGCGTGAATACGCGGCCGGCGTGCACCGTTACGAGCTGGGCCTGGTCAAAGGGCGCATCGATGCCGGCGAAAGCCCCGAGCAGGCCGCCGACCGCGAACTGAAGGAAGAGGCGGGCTACGGTGCCCGCCGCATTGATGTGCTGCGCGCGATGACGCTGGCGCCCACCTACATGAGCCACCAGTCCTGGCTGGTGGTGGCCCGCGACCTCTACCCGGAACGCCTGGTCGGCGATGAACCCGAGGAGCTGGAGGTGGTGCCCTGGAAGCTGGCCGAGCTGGACCAGCTGATGCTGCGCGAGGACTTCTCCGAAGGGCGATCGCTGGCGGCCCTGTTCATCGCCCGTGAGTGGCTGGGACGCCGGGAATGATCAAACTCACGACGGATCTGCGCGAAACCGTCATCGCCATCGCCCAGGACGCCGCCGCCGCCATCATGGCGGTGTATGCCACGGCGTTCGATGTGGAGATCAAATCCGATCACAGCCCGCTCACCGCCGCCGACCTGGCCGCCAACCAGGTGATCGAGCGCGGCCTTGGCCAGCTCACCCCGGACCTGCCGATCCTGTCCGAGGAATCGGCGCAGGTGCCGTGGGAGGTGCGCCAGCACTGGGGCGCCTACTGGCTGGTCGACCCGCTCGACGGCACCCGCGAGTTCGTCAAACGCAACGACGAATTCAGCGTCAACATCGCGCTGATCTACCAGGGCGCACCGGCCTTCGGCGTGGTGCTGGCGCCGGCCACTGGCGCGGTCTGGCACGCGATGCGCGGCGAGCTGGCGTATCGCCGCGACGGCATGCGCGACTCGGTGCTGCGCACCCGCACGCCGGCCGTGCCCCCGTTGAACGTCGCTGCCAGCCGCTCGCACCGCAGCCCGCAGACGCAGGCGCTGCTGGACCGCATGGGCGAAATCGAGCTGGTCGCGCAGGGCTCGTCGCTGAAATTCTGCCGCCTCGCCGAAGGCACGCTGGACGTCTACCCCCGGCTGGGCCCGACCGCCGAATGGGACACCGCCGCAGGCCAGTGCGTGCTGCACGCGGCCGGTGGCGCGGTGCTGTCTGCGGCCACCGGCAAGCCGTTCCGCTACAACCGCCGCGATACGCTGTTGAACGGCGACTTCATCGCCCTGGGCGATACCCGGTTGCCGTGGCGCGACTGGTTGCCCGCCTGACCCCACCGAGGACGTTGCATGACCCCCAGCGCCGAACTGGACCGCCTGCTGCAGATCATGGCGCGCCTGCGCGACCCCGCGCAGGGCTGCCCGTGGGACCTGCAGCAGGACTTCGCCAGCATCGCCCCGTACACCATCGAGGAGGCCTACGAAGTGGCCGACGCGATTGATCGCGGCGACCTGGATGACCTGAAGGACGAACTGGGCGATCTGCTGCTGCAGGTGGTCTTCCACGCGCAGATGGCCAGCGAGCAGGGCGAATTCGCCTTCGCCGACGTCGCGCGTTCGATCAGCGACAAGATGCAGCGGCGCCACCCGCACATCTTCGCCGACGTGCAGGTCGACGACGCCGACCAGGTCAACCTGAACTGGGAGGCGATCAAGCGCGCCGAACGCGCGGCCAAGGGCCACACCGATACCTCCGCGCTGGCCGGCATTTCGCGCGGGCTGCCCGAGTGGCAGCGGGCGGTGAAGCTGCAGGCGCGTGCGGCCCGGGTCGGCTTCGACTGGCCCGGCCCGCAGCCGGTGCTGGACAAGGTGCGCGAGGAACTGGATGAGGTGGCGGCGGAATTCGCCCACGGTGCTGTCCACGACAACCACGCGCGCCTGCAGGAAGAACTCGGCGACCTGCTGTTCGTCTGCGCCAACCTGGCCCGGCATGCCAAGGTCGATGTCGGCGCGGCGCTGCGTCAGGCCAACCACAAGTTCGAGCGCCGCTTCCGCGCAATGGAGGCCCACGCCGCCGCTGCCGGGCAGCGCATGGATGCGCTGGACCTGGACGCGCAGGAACGCCTCTGGCAGCAGGTCAAAAACGACGAATCCGGCGCGTGAACACGCTGCTCCTGTTCGTGCTGACCGCCGTGGCCGAAATCGTCGGCTGCTACCTGCCGTGGCTGTGGCTGCGCAAGGACGGCAGCGTGTGGCTGCTGCTGCCGGCAGCGGCCAGCCTGGCCCTGTTCGCCTGGCTGCTGACCCTGCATCCGGCCGCCAGCGGCCGCGTCTACGCCGCCTACGGTGGCGTGTACATCGGTACCGCGCTGATGTGGCTGTGGCTGGTGGACGGCATTCGTCCCAGCCGCTGGGATCTGCTCGGCGTCGGCCTGTGCCTGGCCGGCATGACGGTGATCATGTTCGCGCCCCGCGGTACCTGAACCGGGTGTCGCAGCGCAACTGACCGTACAATCGGACCATCACAGGGAAAGGAGTTTCCGATGTTTCCGACCATGCTGTTCTCGCTGGTGCTCGCCTTCGTGGCCGTCGTCATCCTGTTCAAGGCCGTGCGCATGGTGCCGCAGGGCTACGAATGGACGGTCGAGCGCTTCGGCCGCTACACCCACACCATGTCCCCCGGCCTGCACTTCCTGATTCCGATCGTCTACGGCGTGGGCCGCAAGGTGAACATGATGGAGCAGGTGCTGGACGTGCCCAGCCAGGAAGTGATCACCAAGGACAACGCCGCGGTCCGCGTGGACGGCGTGGTCTTCTTCCAGGTGCTCGATGCGTCCAAGGCGGCCTATGAAGTGGCCAACCTGGAAGTGGCGATGATCGCCCTGGTGCAGACCAACATCCGCACCGTGATCGGGTCGATGGACCTGGACGAATCGCTGAGCCAGCGCGAGGTGATCAATGCCCAGCTGCTGAGCGTGGTTGATCACGCCACCAACCCGTGGGGCGTGAAGGTCAACCGCATCGAGATCCGCGACATCCAGCCGCCGCGCGACCTGCTCGACGCGATGGCGCGGCAGATGAAGGCCGAGCGCGAGAAGCGCGCGCAGATCCTGGAAGCCGAAGGCTCGCGCCAGTCCGAGATCCTGCGTGCCGAAGGCGAGAAGCAGGCCGCCGTGCTCGAAGCCGAAGGCCGCAAGGAAGCCGCGTTCCGCGATGCGGAGGCGCGCGAGCGTCTGGCCGAGGCCGAAGCCAAGGCAACCGAGATGGTGTCCGATGCGATCGCCAAGGGCGACGTGCAGGCGATCAACTACTTCATCGCACAGAAGTATGTGGAAGCCTTCAAGGAACTGGCGACCTCGCCGAACCAGAAGCTGGTGCTGATGCCGATGGAGGCCAGCGGCGTGATCGGGTCGATCGCCGGCGTGGCCGAACTGGCCAAGGAAGCGTTCGCCAAGCAGGAAGAGAAGAAGGCCGCGCGCGCGGTACCGCCGCGGATCGGAGGCTGACATGCGCTGGGAGGTCGTAGGCTGGGGCGCGCTGGCACTGGTGCTGTTCGCGGCCGAAGCGCTGGCTCCGGGCGCGTTCATGCTGTGGATCGGCATCGGGGCGGCAGCGGTGTTCGTGCTGGTGGCCGTGTTCGCCGACATTCCGCTGCTGTGGCAGGTGGTCGCGTTCGTGCTGCTCAGCGTGGTATCGATCCAGTGCTACCGGCGCTGGGGCCGCTCCCACGGTCGGCAGAGCGACGCCCCGTTGTTGAACCGGCGCGCCGAACAGCTGGTGGGGCGGGTGGTGCTGCTCGACCAGCCGATCGTCGCCGGCAAGGGCCGCGCCAAGATCGACGACGCGTTCTGGGTGGTGGATGGCCCGGACCTGCCGGCCGGGAGCGCGGTACGGGTGGTGGCGGTGGCGGGCATGACGCTGAAAGTGCAGCCGGTCTGAGCGGCCGTCGGCGGTGCATTCCGCACCGCCGCAGGCGTTGTGAAGACGGTTCTGGGATAATGGCGCTCTTGCCTTCATTCCCCCGGAACCGGTCATGACCCAGAAGACGCTTCTCAACGACACCCACCGCGCACTCGGCGCCAAGATGGTCGATTTCGGTGGCTGGGACATGCCCATCCACTACGGCTCGCAGCTGGACGAACACCACCTGGTGCGTGCCGACGCGGGCATGTTCGACGTCAGCCACATGACCGTGGTCGACCTGAGCGGCGCGCAGGTCAAGCCGTTCCTGCGCCGCCTGCTGGCCAACTCGGTGGACAAGCTCAAGGCCACCGGCAAGGCGCTGTACTCGTGCATGCTCAACCCGCAGGGCGGGGTGATCGACGACCTGATCGTCTACTACCTGGCCGACGACTTCTTCCGCATGGTGGTCAATGCCTCCACCCGCGAGAAGGACCTGGCCTGGATCCGTGAACAGGCGGCCGCCTTCGACGTGCAGGTCACCGAGCGCGAGGACCTGGCGATCATCGCCGTGCAGGGTCCCACCGCACGCGAGCGTGTGATCGGCCTGGTTGCCGAGGGCGACCGCGCTGCCGTGGACAAGCTGGGTCGCTTCGCTGCGGTCGAGGCGAACGCTGCCAGCGGTGCGCCGCTGTTCGTGGCGCGTACCGGCTACACCGGTGAGGACGGGTTTGAAATCCTGATCCCGCAGAGCGACGTGGTCGCCTTCTGGAACGCACTGGCGCAGGCCGGCGTGCGTCCGGCCGGGCTGGGCGCGCGCGACACCCTGCGCCTGGAAGCCGGCATGAACCTGTACGGCCAGGACATGGACGAGCAGATCACCCCGTACGAAGCGGCGCTGGCCTGGACCGTGGCGCTGGACGAAGGCCGCGACTTCATCGGCCGCAACGTGCTCGAAGCGCAGAAGGCGGCCGGCGACGCACGCCAGCTGATCGGCCTGGTGATGGACGAGAAGGGCGTGCTGCGCCACGGCCAGGCGGTGCTCACCGCCAGCGGCCAGGGCGAGATCCTGTCCGGCACGTTCTCCCCGACGCTGGGCAAGGGCATCGCGTTCGCCCGCGTGCCGGCCGGCGAGCTGGGCCAGGTGCACGTGGACATCCGCGGCAAGCAGGTCCCGGTGCGCGTGGTGAAGTTCCCGTTCGTGCGCGAAGGTCAGGCCCAGCCCGGCGTGCTGGTCGAGGCCTGATCCAGCAGTTTCCGGCGCGCGGTTGCCCAGCGGCCCGCGCCGGTTGGTTACACTACCCCCGTTTCCCGAACCCCTGAATTTTCTCGGAGCAGTTCCATGAGCGAGATCCCCGGCGACCTCAAATTCCTCAAGTCCCACGAGTGGGCGCGCGTCGAAGGCAATGGCCGCGTCACCGTCGGTATTTCCGACCATGCCCAGGGCCTGCTGGGCGACCTGGTGTACGTCGAGCTGCCCAACGTCGGCGACACGGTCAAGGCGGGCGAGCAGGCCGCCGTCGTCGAGTCGGTGAAGGCCGCCTCGGACGTCTACAGCCCGATCACCGGTACCGTGGTCGAGGTCAACAGCGCCCTGTCCGACAAGCCGGAAACCATCAACGAAGATGCGTACGGCGATGGCTGGATCTTCGTGGTCGAAGTGACCGGCACGGAAGAGTTGAACGAGCTGCTGGCGCCGGACGACTACGCCGAGCTGCTGGAGAACGAGGATCACTGATCCTGCGTCGCTCCGAAAAACGGCCGCCTCGTGCGGCCGTTTTTTTTTGGTTCCTGTTCCCCGCGCGGGGGCGTGCGTACCGGCCTCGGTCGGCGCGGACGGGCAGACGAACGGCGTGCACCGACGCGGCGGCGTTAGCGACGCGTGACGATATTGCGGTGCGCGCGCGCCGTCGGCGCGTCCGGCATCGGCTCATGCCGTCGGGTTGGGAACCGATCGCGACCGGTCATGAGCATGTCGATGCGTGTCGCCGCGCATCGACATGCGGTGGCAGGACGACCGTTGCCGACCTGCCGACGGTGCGATCGCGTCGACGCAGCACGGCAGAAAGTTTGCGCATTTGCGTGAATCGGGTAGTAAAAAGCGCAGCCGGATGTGAAAACTTTTCCAACGGGTTTTACCCCTTCGTTGGCAGGCGGTCAGACACGCGCGCCGCCGCTCGCACACCTGCCGGCACGCATGCGGCCAACCGTGGCGCGTTTCGCGAAAGTGCTTCTTTTAAGTTGTTTTTGTTTCAGGGCTTGCCGCTGCCAGGGCATCAGCATGCCCGTTGGTGCGGGCACGACGTGTCGGTACGGGGTGTCCAACGGGTGGTCGGCGCGGCGCGTTGGACGTGTCCGGTGTGAAAATTTTTCGCCGGGGTTGTTGACAGTGAAAAAAAGCGTGATTAGGTTTCGCCAAGCAGACCTTGCCTGCCAAGAGAGTGAGCAGAATCGACATCCAGTCGCGAAGCACAACCAGGACATCCACCTTGCATCCGATGACGGTGGAGTCGGCTTCGCTTCCTTCGGTGAAATGCAAGGGCACCCCTGATCCGACATCTGCCTGGCCGATCCCGGTAGGTGTCCCCGTATCCGTCACGACGCGCATGACGCGACGGCGGTCCCCGCAACGCAGCAACGGCGGGTTTGCTTTACCTGGGCGTTTCAACTCCATAGATCACTGACGAGGAGCCATCCCATGGCAACCAAGAAAGCTGCGAAGAAAAAGCCGGCCGCCAAAAAGGCAGCCAAGAAGGTCGCTAAGAAGGCGACTGCCCGCAAAGCCGTGAAGAAGGTCGCCAAGAAGGCAGCGGCCAAGAAGACGGTGAAGAAGGCCGCCAAGAAGGCGACTGCTCGCAAGGCAGTGAAGAAGACAGCCGCCAAGAAGGCGGTCAAGAAGGTAGCCAAGAAGGCGGCTGCCAAGAAGACCGCGAAGAAGGCAGTGAAGAAGACGGCGAAGAAGGCCGTCAAGAAGGTAGCCAAGAAGGCGGCTGCCAAGAAGACCGCGAAGAAGACCGCGAAGAAAGCCGTCCGCAAGGTAGCCAAGAAGGCTGCGGCCAAGAAGGCCACCAAGAAGACGGCTAAAAAGGCCGTCAAGAAGGTAGCCAAGAAGGCCACGGCGAAGAAGGCCACGGCGAAGAAGGCCACCGCCAAGAAGGCGGTCAAGAAGGTTGCAAAGCGCAAGCCGGCGGCCCGCAAGAAGAAGGCTGCCCCGGTCGCCCTGCCGGCAACCCCGGCACCGCTGATCTAAGCGTTTCCCGATAGCCGCACCTGAAACTCCTTCCCCGGCAGCCCAGCGGGGAGGGAGTTTTTTTATGGGCGCGTTTTTGGGCGGAGCCGGCAGAAAAAAGGCGGCCAAGCGGCCGCCTTTTCCAAACAGGCAGTCGCTGCGATCAGTGCGGCGAGGCCACCGCACGGTTGGACGAAACGCCCTTGCGCTTGTTCTGCGGGGCGGCGTCTTCGGCCATCAGGCTGTCGCTGCCGAAGTCGGTATCCACGTCCAGCCAACGCTGGCTGGGCAGGCCCATCGCCGCGTCGAGCACGGTCGGCAGCAGGCCGCTGGGCAGGCTGCTTTCACCGTTCCACATGATCGCAATGCCGAGGTCGCGTTCCGGCACCAGCGCGACCAGGCCACGGTAGCCCTGCACCGCGCCGGCATGGAATACCACTTCATGGCCGGCGTAATCGAAGTTGCGCCAGCCCAGCGCGTAGCCGGCCGAGTGCAGGCGTTCGCGGCGCCAGCCGGAGCGCATTTCGCCCGGGGTGCTGATCAGGGTGGAGTGCAGCGTTGCCAGCAGCGGCGCCGGCAGCACGTCGGGCCGGTGTCCGGTGTGGGCCAGCAGCCACTGCGCCATGTCGCTGGCGCTGGCATTGACGCCGGCTGCCGGTGCCAACCGGTAATAGGTGGGCTTGGGAGTCAGCGCGACCCAGCCGTTGCGGCTGCGCACATGCGGGCGTGCCCAGCGCGAGCTGGCCTGGATGCCGGCCAGGCCGAGGCTGGCATCATTCATGCCCAACGGCTTGAACAGCCGGCGCTCGACCGACTGTTCGTAGAAACTGCCGGAGGCGGCGTACACCACATCGCCGATCAGGCTGAAGGCAACGTTCTGGTAAGCGTAGCAATCGCCCGGCTGGCACTTGAGCGAGGTGGAGGCCAGCTTGTGGGTGAGGGTGTAGTACTCCGCGTTGGCTTCCACGTCGCGGTCGTATGCGTTGTAGGGCAGGCCGACCCGATGGCTGAGGAGGTCGGCCACGGTCAGCCGCTCGGTTGCTTCCGGCGAGTTCAGCTGGAAGCCGGGGACGTAGTCGGTGACCTTGCTGTCCCAGCGCAGGGTGCCATCGTTGACCAGCAGACCGGCCATCGTGCCGGCGAAGGCCTTGGACAGCGAGGCGAGGCGGAACACGGTGTGCGCGTCCACCTGCTGCGGATTGTTGACGTCGGTAACGCCGTAGCCACGCGCGCTGAGCACGCGGCCCCCCTGGACGATTGCCACCGCCATGCCGGGCACACGCTCGCCATAGGTGAGCTGCTGGGCCATCGATTCGATCGCGGCGACATTGAAGCCCGCGGCGGGCGGCAGCACCTGCTGCGCCGCCGGCGCGGCGCGATACGCGGCCGGCTGGGTATGCGGCACGTTGGCCGGGACGCTGTTCTCGATGTTGACGGGGAACGCGGACGGCGAGGCACTGGGGGTCTGTGCAGTGGAAGACATTGCAATGGGCATCAACATGCCCAGCAACCCGGTTGCCGCCGAACGGATCGGTCGGCGCCTGCTGTTCTGATTCATCGTGTAGGGCCCGTGCGCGACTGCTGTGAGGGATTCTAGCGCCGCTTTTCCTGATTGCACAAACGAAGCGAAGATGAATACGTATCGCATTGAAAACGCGCGGGTTTTTGCGCTGCTGAACCCGGCCCGCCGCGCCTGCGTGGCGCCGCCCTGTTCAGCTTGACCCGGCATCCTGGCGCAGCCACTGCGCCGCCCGTTCGGCGATCATCAGGGTGGGTGCGTTGGTATTGCCGCTGATCAGGCTGGGCATGACCGCAGCATCGACCACCCGCAGCCGCTGGGTGCCATGCACGCGCAGCATCGGGTCGACCACGGCATCGGCGTGCTGGCCCATCGCGCAGGTGCCGACCGGGTGGTAGATGGTCTCGGCCTTGGCACGGATGAACGCGGCCAGGGCGTCATCATCCAGATCGTCGCGGGCAGGAAAGACGGGGGCACCGCGCCACGGATCGAACGCGGGCTGGGCCAGGATCCGGCGCGACAGCCGGGCGCACTCGATCATCATCCGCAGGTCGTGGCCGTCCGCATCGCCGAGGTAGTTGGGCTGCAGGCGCGGCGGCGACCGCGCGTCGGCATCGCGCAGGTACAGCCGCCCGCGGCTGCGCGGATGCAGCGGGCAGGCATGCAGGGTGTAGCCATCGCCGGGCAGGCGATGGCGGCCGTGGTTGTCGAGCATGGCCGGCACGAAATGGAACTGGACGTCGGCGCGTGCATCCGTTGCCAACGCCGAACGGACGAAGCCACCGGCCTCGGCCAGGTTGCTGGTGCCGGCACCGCGATGCCCGCGCAGGAAGTAGTCGATGGCGATGCGCAGCTCGTTGCTGCGGTCGTAACTCACCCCGGGATGGGTGTGGACGACCGTGCAGATATCCAGGTGGTCCTGCAGGTTGCCGCCGACCCCGGGCAGGTCCACGCGCGGGGTGATGCCGTGGCCGCGCAGTGTGTGGGCGGGGCCGATCCCGGAGAGCATCAGCAGCTGCGGCGAATGGATGGCGCCGGCGCTGAGGATCACTTCGGCGGATGCGGCGGCATGCCGATGCTGCCGGCCGCGCCGGTAGTGCACGCCGGTGGCGGTGGTGCCGGCGAAGCTCAGCGCCACCGCCTGTGCGCCGGTGAGCACGGTGAGGTTGCGCCGTGCACGCGCCGGGCGCAGGTAGGCGGTGGCACTGGAGCAGCGGGCACCATCGCGCTGGGTGACCTGGTACAGGCCGACGCCCAGCTGGTCGACGCCGTTGAAGTCATCGTTGCGGGCATGGCCCGCCTGTTGTGCGGCCGCCACGAACACGGCCGAGAGCGGGTTGTGGTGGCGCAGGTCGGCGACCGACAGCGGCCCGCTGGCGCCATGCAGTGCGCTGGCACCGCGGCTGTTGGTTTCGCCGTGCAGGAACCACGGCAGCACCTGCGCCCATTCCCAGCCGGTGGCACCGGCTGCCGCCCAGCCGTCATAGTCGGCCGGCACGCCGCGGATGTAGCACATCGCATTGATCGCGCTGGAGCCGCCGAGCACCTTGCCGCGTGGCCACCACAGGCGCCGGCCGTCCAGGGCGGGCTCCGGCTCGGTGTCCAGGTTCCAGTTGATGCGGCGGTTGTTGACCAGCCGCGCCAGGCCGGCCGGCATGTGGATGAAGGGGTTGCGGTCGGCAGGACCCGCTTCGAGCAGCAGCACCTGGCACTGCGGGTCGGCACTGAGCCGGTTGGCCAGTACACAGCCGGCCGAGCCGGCGCCGACGATGATGTAGTCGTACCTGTCCCGTGCCAATGCCAGCAGCTCCCCGACGGTCTACCCGGAGCATAGGGCAGTCGGACGGTGAGCGGGTCGGCCGGTGTGGGCCACGCAGCGTTGCGCGGGTGCGACGGTCGGCTACTGGCGATGTTGCGGTGCATCGTTTACCTTGCGCGCTTTGCCGCCCGGAGTTCCCACGATGCTGCCGTTGCGACGCCGCCTGAGCGCGGAGCGGGTGCGATGACCGCCGCGACCACGCAGGCTGGAGGATCGGGGCTGCGCGATGCGCTGCGCCAGTCGCCGCCACTGATCTGGGCCTCGCTGTACTTCTTCTGCCTGCTGAGCGGCTACTACGTGCTGCGCCCCGTGCGCGAGGCGATGGCCGCCTCGGCGGACCTGCAGACGTTGTTCCCGTCTGCCCTGATCGCATGGTTCGCCGGCCACGGCATTGCCCTGCAGGACTTCGTGCTGCAGTTTCTGTTCACCTGCGTGTTCCTGATCATGCTGGTGATGCAGCCGCTGTACGGCGCGCTGGTGAGCCGCTACCCACGCCGGGTGTTCCTGCCGGTGGTGTACGGGTTCTTCATCGCCACGCTGCTGGGGTTCTACGTGCTGTTCGACAGCGGGGTGCCCGGGCGCGGGATGGCCTTCTTCTTCTGGATCACCGTGTTCAACCTGTTCGCGGTGGCGGTGTTCTGGAGCTTCATGGCCGATGTGTTTTCCAACACGCAGGCTCGGGCCTTCTACGGCTACATCGGCGCGGCCGGCACCATCGGGGCGTTCCTCGGCCCGATCATCACCTCGGCGCTGGTGCAGCGGGTGGGCATCGCCAACCTGATGCTGGTCTCGGCCGGCTTCCTCTGCGTGTGTCTGTTCTGCATCTGGCGGCTGCGCCTGTGGGCGGTGGCGCGCGAGCAGGATCAGCAGCTGGTGTCGGGCGAGACGCCGATGGGCGGAAGCGTGCTGGACGGGCTGAAGCTGATCGCACGCGAGCCGCTGCTGCGCTGGCTGGCGCTGATGGTGCTGTTCGGAGTGGGCGTCGGGACGCTGCTGTACAACGAGCAGGCGGCGATCGTGCGCCGGCTGTACACCGACCCGGCGGCCAGTACGGCATTCTTCTCGCGGGTGGACCTGGCGGTGAATGCGCTGACGCTGCTGATGCAGTTGGGGCTGACCCGGTGGCTGTTGTCGCGTTACGGGATCGCGCCGGCATTGTTGATCCCGGGCTTTGCGATCATCGTGGGCTTCTCGGTGCTGGCGGCCTCGCCGCTGCCGCTGCTGGTGGCGATGGTGCAGGTGATGACGCGCGCGAGCGAGTTCTCACTGGCCAAGCCGGCGCGCGAGACGCTGTACACGCGGGTGGACCGGCAGTGGCGCTACAAGGCCGGTGCGGCGATCGACACGGTGGTGTACCGCGGCGCGGACCTGAGCTTTGCGTGGGTGCACAAGGGGCTGTCGCTGTTCGGTTCGCACGTGCTGTTTGCGGGCGGTCTGGTGGTGGCCGGGCTGATGACGTTCGCTGCGTTCGGTCTGCTGCGCGAAGAAAAGAAGCTGCCGGCCGAGCGCCCGGAGTAAGCTCTCCCCATCCTTCCGAGGCCTGCCCATGTACTGGACCGCACTGATACTGACCCTGGTGGTCGCCCTGCTGCACGTGTACTTCCTCGTGCTGGAAATGTTCCTGTGGACGCGCCCACTGGGCCTGAAGACGTTCCGCAACACGCCGGAGAAGGCCCAGGCCACGCGCGTGCTGGCGGCCAACCAGGGGCTGTACAACGGCTTCCTGGCCGCCGGCCTGTTCTGGGGCCTGTTCGATCATCTGCCGATGCTGGTGAACTTCATGCTGGGCTGCGTGATCGTGGCCGGCTGCTACGGCGCCTACAGCGTCAACAAGCGGATCTTCGTCATCCAGGCAGTCCCGGCAATCCTGGCCGCCATCGCCTGGTACTTCGTGCCGGCGTAGGCGACGTCTCCGGTAGGTGCCGACCGCTGGTCGGCACGCTCTGTGCCTTTCAACGCCAGAGCCAGAGCTACAGCCACAGCCACAGCCACAGCCCTCATCCGCATTCTCCCGGGCGTGGCCGGCGGGAATGGCGGTACGGGACACGCCGTGAATCCATCCCTGGAGGCTCGTAGAAAACATCCATGTTTTCTACGGTCCCGTACCCCCATTCCCACCGGCCTTTGACCTGTGGCGGGCGGTGCAGGGAGAGCCGGGGCAACAGCCATCCCGGAAGGAGTACAGCGTGCCGACCAGCGGTCGGCACCTACCGGGAATCCGCGCGACCCACTGTCAATGGCTGGCGGGTGTGGGTATGTGGGACCGTAGAAAACATGGATGTTTTCTACGAGCCTCCAAGGACGGATTCACGGCGTGTCCCGCATGCCCACACACGCCAGCCAAGCCAGGGAGAATCCAGATGGCGGCTCTGGCTTTGGCTCTGGCGTTTAAAGGCACAGAGCGTGCCGACCAGCGGTCGGCACCTACCGATCGATGACGTGACCGGTGGTGGGCACGTTCCGTGATCGGTCCTGCGGTGAGAGCCACATCTGGATGCGGGCGCTGAAGACGGGCGTGCCGGCGCTGTTGCGGATCTGCACGTCCACCGGCAGGGCGTAGCCGGTGTCGGCCGCGATGATCGGTTGGGCGGGCGTGGCGACGGCGTGCTGGGTGCCCGTCGCCTTGGCCAGGTACTGCACCTCCATGCCCTTGGGGATCCAGCGCATGCCGCGTGGCAGCGAGGCGTCGACCATCAGCCCGGCGGTGAGTTCGGCCAGGTTGCACAGCGCGATCGCATGGACGGTGCCGATGTGGTTGGTGACCCTGCGCCGGTGCGCGATGTGGCCTTCGCAGCGGCCGGGTTCAAGCACGGTGATGCGCGGGGCGATGCTGGCGAAGTAGGGCGCCTTGAAGCACACCGCGCGCGCGAACAGCCATTGGCCGGCCGGCCAGCGCTGCATGCGACGGTACAGGGTCAGCAGGGGAGCGGACATCGGGGTCTCCTGGAAAGCGGCCGGGTGCCGCTGCAATGAAAAACGGCGGACCGAAGTCCGCCGTTCCCGTTTACGTCAACGCAGGCATTACGCTGCTTCCGAGCGCGCGTCCTTGCGTTCGCGATCGTAGTAGCTGGCCGAACGCAGCTCGTGCGGATCGAAGTCGTCCACGGTGATGGTTTCCAGCGTCAGCGTGCGCAGCTCTTCCAGCAGCGTGCGCTCGTCCTGGGTGATCACGCCTTCGGCCACGGCTTCGTCCAGCTGGGTGGTGAAGTCCAGGGCTTCGATGCCCTTGGTCTTGACCGCCTTGATGAACTTGCGCTCGACCGGCTCGGCCATGATCGCCTTGGACAGGTAGCTGTTGATGCGGCCACCCGGGTTGTTCTCGCACGGGGTCAGGAACACGCCGCTGGCCAGGCGGTCGCGGGCTTCGTTGGGTGCCATCAGCAGCGCGGCGACGCGGTGGCCCAGGCGGTCGCCCGGGGCCTCGGCGCGGCGGCCGAACGGGAAGATCAGCAGCCACATCAGCCAGCCGATCGGACGGATCGGGAAGTTGCGCAGCGCGGCCGACAGCGACTCTTCGATCTTGTGCACGCTGTCATGGAAGGCCCAGGCCAGCAGCGGCTGGTCGGCAGCCGGCGCGCCTTCGTCGTGGTAACGCTTGAGCATCGCGCTGGTCATGTAGACGTGGCTCAGCACATCGCCCAGACGACCGGACAGCGATTCCTTGAACTTCAGCTTGCCGCCGAGGGTCATCATCGAGATGTCGGCCATCAGCGCCAGGTTGGCCGAGTAACGGTCCAGCTTGCGGAAGTAGCGGCGGGTGTAGGCATCGCCCGGGGCGGCACCGAAGCGGGCGCCGGTCAGGCCGAACCAGAACGAACGCACGGCGTTGGAGATGCCGAAGCGGATGTGCCCGAACAGGCTGCGGTCGAACTCCTGCAGGCCGGCACGGGTGTCCGGATCCTGCGCGGCCTTCATTTCCTTCAGCACCCACGGGTGGCACAGGATCGCACCCTGGCCGAAGATCAGCAGGCTGCGGGTCATGATGTTGGCGCCTTCGACCGTGATCGCGATCGGTGCGGCCTGCCAGCTGCGGCCGGCGAAGTTACGCGGCCCCAGGATGATGCCCTTGCCGCCGATCACATCCATCATGTCCGAGATCACTTCACGGCTCATGGTGGTGCAGTGGTACTTGGCGATCGCCGACGGTACCGACGGCACGTCGCCGCGGTCCACGGCGGCGGCCGTTGCCTGGCACAGCGCGCTGATCGCATAGGCCTTGCCGCCGATGCGCGCCAGCGCTTCTTCCACGCCTTCGAAGCGGCCGACCGACAGGCCGAACTGCTTGCGGATGCGGGCATAGGCGCCGGTCACCACCGCACCGGCCTTGGCACCGCCACTGGCAGTGGAGGGCAGGGTGATCGAGCGGCCCACGGCCAGGCACTCGTTGAGCATGTTCCAGCCCTTGCCGGCCTTCTCGGCGCCGCCGATCAGCTGGGTCAGCGGAATGAACACGTCCTTGCCGCGGATCGGGCCGTTCTGGAAGGTCGAGTTGAGCGGGAAATGACGACGGCCGATCTCGACACCGGCGGTGTCGCGCGGCAGCAGCGCCAGCGTGATGCCGATGTCGCGGGTGGTGCCGATCAGCCCATCCGGGTCGTACATGCGGAAGGCCAGGCCGATCAGCGTGGCCACCGGGGCCAGGGTGATGTAGCGCTTGTCGAAGGTGAGCTTGACGCCGAGCACCTGCTCGCCGTTCCACTCGCCCTTGCAGACGATGCCGTAATCGGGAATGGAGGTCGCGTCCGAGCCGGCGAACGGGCCGGTCAGGCCGAAGCAGGGCACTTCACGGCCATCGGCCAGGCGCGGCAGGTACTGGTCCTTCTGCGCCTGGGTGCCGTAGTGGTTGAGCAGTTCGCCCGGGCCCAGCGAGTTGGGCACGCCGACGGTGGAGCTGACCACGCTCGACACCGACGCCAGCTTCTGGATCACCTTGTGGTGCGCCAGCGCGCTGAAGCCCAGGCCGCCGTATTCCTTCGGAATGATCATGCCGAAGAACTTGTTCTTCTTGATGAAGCTCCACAGTTCCGGCGGGAGGTCGGCGTAGACGTGGGTGATTTCCCAGTCGTTGACCATCCTGCACAGCTCTTCGACCGGGCCATCCAGGAAGGCCTGTTCGTCGGCGGTGAGCTGCGGCTTGGGGTAGTTCAGCAGGATGTTCCAGTCCGGGTCGCCGGTGAACAGCTGGCCTTCAAAACCGACCGAACCGGTTTCCAGGGCGATGCGCTCGGTCTGCGACAGCGGCGGCAGCACCTTGCGGAACACCTTCATCATCGGCGC
Organism: Stenotrophomonas sp. GZD-301; assembly: GCF_049310345.1. NCBI lineage: Bacteria > Pseudomonadati > Pseudomonadota > Gammaproteobacteria > Lysobacterales > Lysobacteraceae > Stenotrophomonas > Stenotrophomonas sp. GZD-301. The sequence goes on from NZ_JBMOWY010000005.1 coordinate 84,584, forward strand.
GGTCAGCAGCGGCTTGCGGATGAAGGGCAGCAGGAGCGGCACGGCGATCACCGCGACGATGGCGGCGGCCACGATCGTGGCGGTCTGGTTGACGTAGGGAATGAACCAGCAGGCGGCCAACAGCGCAACGCTGACGATCGTCCAGGTGATCAGCCGCATGCGGTGGTAGGCGACGATGGCCCCCGCCAGCAGGATGGCCAGGAAGGGAACGACAATGCTCATGAGCGTGCTCCGGTGACGTGCTCGGTAGTGACGGACTGTGCAACGGCGGAGGCCGAGGGCAACACGTCCAGATAGTCCAACACAGTAGCGGTAAAGGCGCTGTTGTCGTCACCGGCGACCATGTGGGTGGCCTCCGGCAACTGCACGTGGCGCGCGTGCGGCACCAGCGCGAGGAACTCAGCCACCGTCTGCGGGGTGACCAGGGTGCTGCGCCCGCCGCTGACCAGCAGCAGCGGGCATTTCACCTGGCGCGCCGCGTCGGCGAGCGCATCCTGGTGCTGTTCGCTGTCGCGCGCCAGTTCGGCGACCAGGCGCGGGTCCCAATGCCAGCGCCAGCGGCCGTGGCCATCCTCGCGCAGCAGGGCGCGCAGCGAGTCCTCGGACTTGCGCGGACGGTGCGGCATGTACGCCGAGATCACGTCCGCCGCCTGCGACAGCGAGGCAAAGCCGTCCGGGTGCGCGGTCATGAACATCAGGATGCGTTCGACCCCGGCGGTATCCCAACGCGGGGTGATGTCCACCAGCACCATCGCCGAGAACAGGCCGGGCCAGCGTGACTCGGCGAGCAGACCGAACAGCCCGCCCATCGAGGCGGCGACCAGGATCGGCGGTTGCGGCTGTTCGCCGGCCAGCACGATCAGGTCGTCGGCGAACTGTTCGCCGTGATAGGCCAGAGCGGCGGAATTCCAGTCGGAGTCGCCGTGGCCGCGTGCATCGTAGGCCAGGGTCTGGTAGCCGGCGCCGGCGAGGGTCTGCGCGGCGGCGGTCCAGGCATGCCGGGTCTGGCCGAAGCCATGTGCGAACAGCACCGTGCCACGGCGCCCGGGGGATGAGCGGGTGGCGGCCAGCACGGCATCGTGCGCGCCGGTCAGTCGCTCATCGTCAAAACGGGGCAGGGTAGAAGAAGGGGTGACCATACTCGCTAGTATGGACCGGTGCTGGTCGATGTCAATACTTGGGGGTATGGTGAGCAGATCCCTTGCCCTGACTGGGATAGGGCGGTTGCCGATGCAACCACGTACTGCAACCAACCCCAGCGTATGGTTAAATTACCTCATGAATGAACCTGAAGCTTCCGCCGGCGAGCCACGTGCCGGCCGCAACAGCCGCCTGAGTGCCGAGGACTGGGCCCAAGCCGCACTGGATCTGATTGCCGAGCAGGGCGTTGGCGCCGTTGCAGTCGAACCACTGGCCCGTCGGCTGGGGGTGACCAAGGGCAGTTTCTACTGGCACTTCCCGTCGCGCGATGCGCTGCTGCAGGCCGCGCTGGAGCGCTGGGAACTGTTCGAGCAGGAGCAGGTGTTCGGCAGCCTGGCCGACGTGACCGACCCGCGTGTGCGCCTGCGCCAGCTGTTCCAGGTGGTGGCCCACGAAGTGCAGCCGCACATCATCTACAGCGAGCTGCTCAAGGCGCTGGATCATCCGATGGTGCGCCCGGTGATCGATCGCGTGTCGCATCGTCGCCTCGAATACCTGGTGGCATCGTTCCGCCAGGCCGGCCTCAGCCGCACCGATGCCCAGCACCGCGCACGGCTGGCCTATGCCGCCTACGTCGGCTTCCTGCAGCTGTCGCTGCAGCTGCAGCAGCCCAAGCAGGCGCGCGAGGATTTCGAGGCCTACGTCGAGCACGTGATCGAGACGCTGATCCCGGGCTGATCCGCGCTGCATGAACTGAAGACGAAAAGGCCGCGGAAACGCGGCCTTTTTTCATGCGTGCACCGCGTCCGGCGGCGCAAATGACAACGGCCCCTTTCGGGGCCGTTGCTGCATCAGGTACCGATCAGTGGATCGATCAGAACTTCTGCTTGTACTGCATGTACATGTAGCGGCCCGGCAGGTCGTACTGCGGGTCGAACATGTTGTAGGCCACGACGTACGAGGTCGGCGGCTGCTTGTCCCACAGGTTGTTCACGCCCACGTTGATGGTGCCGTTCCACGGGGTGTTGTAGCGGAACTGGATGTCGTGGTACGTGGTGGCGCCGATGTAGTTGCCAGCCGCTCCGTCGGAGCAGTAGGCGAACGCGACGGGATCTTCATCCGGATCGAAGGGGCATTCTTCCTTCAGGCCCGACTTGTAACGCAGGCCGTAGTTGACGCCGAAGTCCTTGAAGCTCCAGTCGACGTACAGGTTGCCACGGATGCGCCAGTACGGATCCTGGTTCAGGTAGGTGCCCTGACGGCCATCAGCCACTGCGTCGGCAGTCGCCTTGGTCTCCCACTTGCTCAGGTAGGTCGCATCCAGGTTGATGCTGAACTGGCCGAAGCTGGTTTCCGGCAGACGGTAGGCGATGCCCAGGTCCCAGCCTTCCACGTTGTACGAGGCCAGGTTCAGCAGCGGCATGCGCACGTTGGTGATGGCGTAGTTCTGCACCGCGGTGCCGTAGGTCGGATCGCGGGTGATCAGCGGGCAGTACACGGCCTGCTGCTGCGCCGAACCGGTGTAGCAGTAGTTCACGATGTCCTGGATGTCCGGACGGGTGATCGCGTTCTCAACTTCGATCTGCCACCAGTCCAGGGTCACGTTCAGGCCGGAGACGAAGCTCGGGCTCCACACCAGGCCCAGCGTCTTGCTGGTCGAGGTTTCCGGCTTCAGGTTGTCGTTGGAGGTCCAGGTGAAGGCTTCCGGACCCTGGCGACCGCCGCTGCCGCCACCCGGCTGCACGAAGTTGCCCGGGACGCCTTCGGCGGCGCAGCGCTGTGCGATCGCGCCGGAGCGGCGGCCGCTGTGCAGCGAGCAGGGATCGACGAAGGTTTCGAACGAATCGGCATCGCCTGCGTACAGGTCGTTGATGCTCGGTGCGCGGAAGCCTTCGGAGTAGTTACCACGCAGCATCAGGTCGTCGATCGGCTTCCAGCGGAAGCCAAACTTGTTGTTGGTGGTGTTGCCGAAGTTGCTGAACTTCGAATAGCGCGTTGCGGCGCTGAAGTCGAGCAGCTTGGCGCCCGGCAGATCGGCCAGCACCGGGATCGACAGTTCCAGGTAGACCTCGTCCAGGTCGTAGCCGCCCTTGGTCGGCTTGGCACCGTTGCCGGTGCTGAGGCCCGAGGCAATGAACGCGTCCGGATCGAACTGGCCGCTTTCCTTGCGGTACTCGTAACCGGCAGCGAAGGCCAGGTCACCGGCCGGCAGCGGCACGATGGTGCCGGAGATGTTGGCGTAGTAACCCTTCGAGATCAGGGTCGAGGAGTCGTGCGCAGTGAAGGCGGTGTAGTTGATCGCATCCTGCGAGATCGAGCCTTCGCCACCCAGCGGGTTGACCGGCACGCAATCCGCGATCACGGCGCCGCCCGGGGCGGTGACGCAGACCGGCTTGCCATCGCGCATTTCCGACGGGCCATAGGCGGCCGCCAGGTTGGCACGGTTGAACAGGCCGTAGGTCAGCACGTTCTCGTCGGTCTTGTCGTAGCGGTAACCGGCATCCCAGTCGAAGGTGCGGTCGGCGAACTCGAAGAAGCCTTCGAAGCCACCGTAGAAGTGCCAGTTCTTGACGTTCTGGTTGAACGAACGGCCGCCGGTTTCGTTGAAGCGGCGGGCAACGCTGGTCAGGTCAACGCCGTACGGGTTGTACATGCTGTTGGCGCTGAGGCGCTGGCCGGTCACCGGCATCGCCGCGAGCAGCTGCTCGGACTTGCGCTCGTTGTACAGCGCTTCGGTCTTGAAGGTGATGTTGTCGGTGAGGTTGTACGAACCGGTCGCGAACAGCGAGGTGCGCTCCTGCGGGGTCAGCAGGTAGTTGTCCGGCGAGGTGTTGTAGCCGTGGATGTCCGAATCGAACAGGGTTTCCGCCCCGTTGATGATCACGTAGCGTTCGCCGTTACGGATGTACGAACCCGGCACACCGGTGGTGCTCTGGCCGCTGAAGAACGGCGGGCCGCCGGCGGAGATCGCACGGTCACCGGCCATGACCTTGCCTTCCTTGACGTAGGAAGCGCCCAGCATCAGCGATGCGCGGTCGGTGGTGGTGCCCAGGGTGAAGTCATAGGCGTCGCGCTCGCCGTCGCCCTGGCTGTACTGGCCCTTGTAGACGTTGGCTTCGGCACCATCGAAGTTGTTCTTCAGGATGATGTTGACCACGCCGGCGATGGCGTCCGAACCGTAGATCGTCGAGGCGCCATCCTTCAGGATGTCGATACGCTCGACCATCGCGGTCGGGATGGTGTTCAGGTCGACGCTGCCGGTGATGCCGGTGGTCCAGCGACGGCCGTTGACCAGCACCAGGGTGCGCTCGCTGCCGAGGTTGCGCAGGCTGATGCCCGAGCTGCCGTCGCCGCCGTTGTTGTACGTACGGTTCAGGGCAGCGCCGCTGGCGGAGATGCGCTGCAGGATGTCGGCCACGGAGGTGACGCCCTGCTTGTCGATGTCGGCACGGCTCAGGCTCAGGACCGGCTGCGAGGTCTCGACGTCGGTGCTCTTGATGCGCGAACCGGTGACCGAGATGCGGTCCAGGTTGGTCGGGTTGGCGGCTTCCTGCGCCTGCGCGGTGGAAACAGCGGCGGACGCGATCAGCGCGACCACCACTGCATCACGCAGCGGGTTGGACTTAACGTTCATTTGCTCTCTCTCTCCAAGGGGAATCTTGGGTACATCACTGGGGTGTCTGCCTGTGGCGAAGCGAAAGTGCGCTTCAAAGACCACTAGGCTGACTCGATAGTAACTGCGGATTCCAAAGAATTAAAGCATCGTTAACAAACGATGTGGACGGCGTGAAGTTTGAAAAGTTTCAGTTAAAACAATGGCTTGATGAGACATATGGCAATTCTGGTCCCAATCATTAAGGCTGTGTGATGAAAATTGGGCGACAAATTTGTCACCGAATGTATCAATGTTCCTATTCAGTTCAGACGGGATGTGGCATGAATGCGAACGTCTCCCATCGCGCTGCGCCGATCCGCTCGCCGGGCAGGTCCGACGGGGCGCCGGGCAGGAGGCGCAGGCACAAAAAAACGCGCTGAAGAGCGCGTTTTTTGTTGGGCGATGCCGCCATCCGACGGAATCAGAGATCCTGTTCGTAGCGCACGTAGGGCACGGTGCCCTCTTCGGTGCTCTCGTTGCGCGGCGCGAAGGGGTTCTTGCCGCGGGTAATGACGTTCTCGGCACCGACGGTCAGCTGGCCGCTCCACGGCGTGCGCCAGGTCAGGCCGACGCCCAGCCCTTCCCACTTGCCGGGCTGGCCGGGGACATCGACCACGCGGCCGATGATGTTCCCGCTGAAATTGCCGTAGCCCGCACCGATGGTGAGGCTCTTGCTGTCCCAGCGGTCCACCAGGGCCGGGGACATGTCGGACAACGGCACCAGGCGCGCTTTGGCATAGGTGCCGCCGATGGACACGAACCCTTCGCGGCCGATGTTCTTCTGGCCGAACACGGTCAGGTCGTTCTGTTCGGCGCGCATCGCCGGGGACTTGTTCGGCCCCGCCAACCAGGCCGGCAGGGTGTCGCGGCCGCTGCCGGCGGTGATGCCGAGGCGGCCACCGGGACGGTTGAAGGCGGCCGTACCGGTGACCCGGCGCGACAGCGTGGCGTCGTCATCGTCGCCCAGGCTGGCGAGCATGCAGTGACTGGCCAGACCGCTGATGCTGGTGCCGCGGCTGCTGTTGCACAGCAGACCCAGCGAATCGCCCGAGGACAGCCCGAAGGCGGCATCGAGCGAGCTGCGGCCGAAGTGCCAGCGGGCACCGGCACTCTGTTCTCCGGTCGGCTCCAGGTACAGCAGGGCCTCGACCTTGCCGCTGCCCTTGTTCCAGATCGGCAGCACGGTGCCATCCTGCTTGCCCTTGGACTGCGCATACGCGCCCGGGATCGCGGTGAGGGCGATCATCAGGGCAAGCGGTAGACGCAGAAGGGCACGCATGGGAACTCTCAGACAGCGGCAATGAACACAAGTTCCCGCCGAAGCGGGATACCGATCCTAGGGCGTTTATGATTTCTTAACAAGTCTTGGTTCTCCCCAGAACAAAACTCGTACGTCGATTACTGAAGACGTTCAGGCGCCGGCGAGGTGGCCGTCGGCTCGCTGAACAGTATGTCCAATTCCGTCAACGGAAAGTGATATTCCCGTCCACAAAATTCGCATCGGATCTCCACGGCGCCGGTGGGTTCGGCGGCGGCGCGGGCTTCGGTCTCGCCCAGCGAGGTCAGCATGCCCTGCACCCGTTCACGCGAGCACGAGCAGTCAAAGCGCAGGGGGCGCTGGGCCAGCAGTTCCGGTGCCTCTTCGTGGAACAGGCGATGCACGAGGTCTTCGGGGGCCACTTCCAGCAGCTCCTGCCTGCCCAGGGTCTCGAACAGCGCGCTGGCACGCGACCAGCCATCGTCGTCGCCCTGGTCGCCGGGCAGCTTCTGCAGCAGCAGGCCGGCGGCGCGGTCGCCATCGGCGGCCAGCAGCAGGCGCGTGGGCAGCTGCTCGGACTGGCGGAAATAGTCTTCGAAGGCTTCGTCCAGGCTGGGCGCGGTCAGGCCGACCAGACTCTGGTAGCGCTGCGGTTCGCGCGGGTCCAGGCCCGGGTTCTCGATGGTGATGGCCAGCAGGGCGTCATCGCCCAGGGCCGTCAGGTCGCGCGGCGCGTCGCCACCGCCATCGGCCAGCTGCACGATGCCGCGCAGGGTGCCCGCCGCGGTGCATTCGGCAAACAGGGTGCGCATCGCGGTGCTGCTGCGCAGCTGGATCGACAGGCGCCCGTCGACCTTGGTGTGGCCGGTGAACAGCGCCGAGGCGACGCTGGCCTGGCCGAGCAGTTCGGTGGCGTTGGCCGGATAGCTGGCCGGGGCGAGGATGTCCTGCCAGGACGCCTGGAGCGTGACGTGGACGCCACGCACGCCGGCATCGGGAAGCAGGAAACGGGTCAGGGTGTCGGTGGTGTGGGTCATCGGTTCGAAGGCTGCGCGAAAGGAGGGGCAGTTGCCGGATAATGCGCCGACAACCGTGCAAGCAGAGGATGCACCACTAATGGGGGCAGAGCGCAGCAACCACAAGGCCGACCCGGGCCTGGACCCACCGCGCGCGCGCCGTTGGCGCTGGAAGCGCCTGCTCTGGCTGCCGGTCCTGTTCGTGGCGATCACGGTCCTGCAGGTGGTGCTGCTGCGCTTCCTGGACCCGCCGGTGTCCACGGTGATGATGTGGCGCTATGGCGAGGCGTTGGGCCAGCGTGACTGGGACTACCGCCTGCACTACCAGTGGCGCGACCTGGACCAGATGGCGCCGAGCCTGCCGATTTCGCTGGTGGCCGCCGAAGACCAGCGCTTCCCCGATCACAATGGCTTCGACCTGCAGGCGATCGAGAAGGCACGCGATCACAACGCCCGGGGCGGGCGGCTGCGCGGGGCAAGCACGATCAGCCAGCAGGTCGCCAAGAACCTGTTCCTGTGGCAGGGCCGCAGCTGGGTGCGCAAGGGGCTGGAGGTCTGGTACACGCTGCTGATCGAAGCGCTTTGGCCGAAATCGCGGATCCTGGAGATGTACGCCAACATCGCCGAGTTCGGCGATGGCATCTACGGTGCGCAGGCGGCGTCGCGGCAGTTCTGGAACAAGGACGCCGCCCGGTTGAGCCCGGCGGAGAGCGCACGGCTGGCGGCGGTGTTGCCCGCCCCGCGGCGCTACAACGCGGCCCGCCCCGGCCCCTATGTGCAGCGGCGTGCGGCCTGGATCCAGCGCCAGGCGCGCCAGTTGGGCGGGCAGGGCTATCTTGCCGAGGAACCGTGACGGTCCGTGCGCACGGGCAGCCCCGTACAATCGCGGCCATGCCCGCCGATCGCCTCACTCTTGTCATTGCCGCGCACAATGAAGCGCAGGCGCTGCCGTTGCTGCACCCGCGCCTGTGCGCCGCGCTCGACGCGCTGGATGGCATCGACGGGCGCATCCTGTATGTGGACGACGGCAGCCACGACGCGACCTGGGCGGTGATGGAAACGCTGGCCGCGCAGGACCCGCGGGTTGGCGTGCTGCGGCTGTCGCGCAATTTCGGCAAGGAGGCCGCGCTGACCGCGGGGCTGGACTTCGTCGACAGCGGCGCGGCGATGATCCTCGACGCCGATGGCCAGGACCCGCCGGAACTGATTCCCGCGTTCGTCGCGCTGTGGCGCGAGGGGTACGACAACATCTATGGGACGCGGTTGGCGCGCGACGGCGAAGGCTGGATCAAGCGCGGCACCGCCGCAGCGTTCTACCGGGTGATCGGGCGCTTGTCCAAGACGCCGATTCCGGCCGATACCGGCGACTTCCGTCTGCTGTCGCCGCGCGCGCTGGAGGCCTTGGGCCAGTTGCGCGAGCGCCACCGGTTCATGAAGGGGTTGTTCGGTTGGGTTGGCTTCCGTCGCAAGGCGGTGCCCTACCACCGTCATGCCCGGCTGGTGGGCGACAGCAAGTTCGGTCTGTGGCGGTTGTGGAATTTCGCGCTGGAAGGCATCACCGGCTTTTCCACCGCGCCGTTGCGGGTGACCACCTATCTGGGCCTGGCGGCGGCGAGCTTCGCCTTCCTGTTTGCGCTGGTGGTGGTGACCAAGGCGGCGCTGTTTGGCGACCGCGTGGCCGGCTGGCCGACGATGATGGCGGTGATCCTGTTCCTGGGGGGTGTCCAGCTGATCGCGCTGGGGCTGATCGGTGAATACCTGGGGCGGCTCTACGAGGAGTCCAAACAGCGGCCGCTGTACCTGATTGACACCTGGCAGGCGCCGATCGTGGCAGACTCGGCAGCGCATCCCGTCGGTGGAGAGCAAGGCCATGACCACGGTTCGACAGCTGTTGGAAGGCAAGTCCCCTGAGGTTTTCGCGGTTGCCCCGGACACGGCGGTGATCGATGCGATCCGCCTGATGGCCGAGAAGGGCATCGGTGCGGTGCTGGTGATGGAGGGCCGACGGCTGGTCGGCATCCTGTCCGAGCGCGATTACGCGCGCAAGATCGTGCTCCACGAGCGCTCGTCACGGACCACCCCGGTCAGCGAGATCATGACCGCCAAGGTGGTTACCGTCGCGCCGTCCGAACAGGTCGAGCACTGCCTGCAACTGGTTACCGACTACCGCATCCGGCACCTGCCGGTGGTGGACGGCAGCGGTGTGCTCGGGGTGATTTCGATCGGCGACCTGGTCAAGTCGGTGATCGACGAGCAGGCGCAGAAGCTGGATCAGCTGCAGCAGTACATCGTCGCCGGCTGACCGTCCCGGTGCGGACGCGGTGGGTACCGGCGGTCGGCCGGTACTCCCCGGCAGACCTCACTTGGCGTAGTGCCCACCGCAGTCGCTGTCCTTGCCCGGCCCGGTCTCGATGGTTGCCAGCAGCGCGGCGGGCGGGGTGATGCTGCCCAGGGTCAGGGCGATCGCGCCACGCAGGCCCAGCGCCTTGAAATCGGGGCGGAACGAGGGATCCTTGAAGGTGCCGCCGATGCGCAGCGGCGAGCGCAGCGCGAGGATGCTGATGTCCTTGGGGCGCGGGCGCAGCAGCAGGTCCAGCTGTTCCTGTTTCAGGTCGACCGTGCCTTCGCCGACGATCAGTGTGTCGGTGGTATCGAGCGCCAACGCGCGTGACCGCATGACGCCGTTGCCGACGCTGAAATCGCCGAAGCCGCAGCGCAGCGGAATCTGTTTGTCGCCGGTGAACAGGAATTTCAACGACTCGGCGACGTCCAGCCCGGCCAGTTCCATGATCAGGTTGCCGACATGGCCACGGCCGATCGCCACGCCCACGTTGCCATCCGAACTGCCGAGCATGGCGGCCACCGAGTTGCCGGTGCCGGCCAGGTCGACGTTGCCGCTGATGCCGCCGGAGGCCTGTTCGGCCAGCTTGGCATCGGGGAAGAGGCGGCCGAGCTGGACTTTGCGGATGGTGGCCTGCAGGCGGGTGGCGATGGTGTTCTTGCGCGCATCCAGGCGGATGGTGCTGCGGATGTCGCCGCCGGCGACGCCGAAGTTGAGCGGCTCCAGGCGGAGCAGGCCGGCATCGAGCTTGAGGTGCGCATCCATGTCATCCAGGGGCAGCACCGGCGAGTTGATGCGTTGTGCCTTCCAGCGCACGTCGGCATCCATCGCACGCAGTTTGGTCAGGTTGTAGGGCGTGTCGGGCAGCACTTTGGCGCGCGCCGCCAGCGCGGCTGCCTTGGCCTTCTGTTCGGCATTGGCCGATTCGCCCGCGCCGGTTTTCGGCGGGGCGCCGATGAATCCGGCCAGGTCGTCGAAGTCCAGTCGTTTGGAGACCAGGTCGGCTTTGAGGAACGGCCGTGGGCCGCTGACGTCGATCTGCGCGGTGCCGCCGAGGTCGCTGTCGCCGGCAGTGCCGGTAAAGTTCTCGTAGCGCCATATGTCGTTGCTGCGCTTGAGCCGCCCCTTGAGCCGATACGGCGGTGTGGAGGGAATGGCCAGGCCGATCAGCGGGTACAGGTCTTCCATGTCCTGTCCGCTGAGCATCAGCTCCAGGTCGAAGGTGCGCAGTGCGAACGGATTGGTCAGTGTGCCGCTGGCGATGGCGTGGGTGCCGCCGGCGCGGCCATCCAGGTGGATGCGGAACGGGTGGTCGCTGTTGGTCAGTTCCAGCGGCGATTCGGTGTTGCCGTCGAGGGTGAACGGGTTGCCTTTCCAGCGGCCCTTGCCCTTGACCAGCAGGGGCGGTGCGCTGTCCTGGCTGCGCGGTTTGCCGCTGTTGAGCGCGACGAGGACGTCGGTCCTGCCGGCCGCATCGAGGAACTGCAGGCGGCCGTCGTCGACCAGCAGGCGCCGCAGTTGCGGCGGGTTGCCGGTGGAGGGGCCAAGAAAATCCCAGTTGCCGGGGGTGTCCTTGCCGGGGCCGGTTTCCAGCAGCAGGTCGGGCCGGGTCAGGCGCACTTCGGGAATGCGCACTTCACCGCGCAGGAGCGGCCAGACGCGGATGGCGATCTCGGCACGATCGGCGGTGGCCATCTGCGGGGTCTTCGCCCACTCGGCATTGGCGAAGGTGAGGCGGTCACCGCGGATGACGGTGGTGCGGCCGAGGTCGACGTCGAGGTCGCCGTTGATATGGAACGCGCGGCCGGTCTTGGCCTGTACCGCGCGTTCGACCGGTCCCTTGAACCAATTCCAGTCCCACAGCGCAAGAAGGATCAGCAGCGCGGCAAACAGGAACAGCAGGATGGCCAACCAGCGCTGCCCGCGCTTGCCGGGACGACGCCAGCGCCAGCGGCGCGCGGCAGGAGGAAGTGCGGGAGACGCAGCAGGGGAGTCGACGGTATCCACATGTTCCATCCTTGCCTGTTCATCGTGCAGGCAACGCGAAGCATTGGTAAGGATGGTGTCAGGGTGGGGGCGCGACGGTGGCAACTGCTACGTCAACGGCAACGGCCGTTGTCTGCGGAGGGTGCTGATTGGCGTGGCGCGGGTGGGTTTACGGGACACGCCGTGAATCCGTCCGTGGAGGCTCGTGGGCGCCATCCTGGGCGCC